>VAXF01000139.1:6647-10345 GCA_005888395.1 Actinomycetota bacterium
CGTAGACCTCGAAATCGACGCCGAACAGCACCTGGACCGAGTCGTAGGCGACGTCGACCCGGCGGCAGCTGAGCAGCGCGTCGCTCGTGCTGGTCGTCTCGGTGTTGATGGCCTGCTCGACGTCGCGGGACACGAAGGCCCGGGCGGTGAGCTCCACCAGCCCGCCGCCCGTGACCAACGAGCCGAGCACGAGGAGGGCGATCCGCAGGCCGTGCGCGTCACCGATCGCGCCGATGATCGGCGACCAGAGGATGGCGCCGAAGGCGAACCACAGCAGCGACCAGCCGTAGGCCTGCGATCGCAGCCGGGGTGGCGCGACAAGGGCGACCATCGTGAGGTAGGCGGGTAGGAAGCCGCTGGCCCCGATGGAGAGGATGCCGGCGAAGACGACCGACACCGGCATCACCGGTGCGAGCGCCATCAGCGCAATCCCGACGCCGAACTCCACGACCATGGCGCCGTTCACGACGGCCAGCCAGCCCGGGCCGCGGGTCGCGGCCAGCTTCGTGGCGTAGCGGGCGCCGAGCAGCAGGCCGAGCACGCCGAAGAGCCCGAACAGCAGGCTGACGCCGCCGCGGGCGGCGGCACTCGTGTGGTACACCTCGTCGAAGAACAGGTTCAGGTAGGTGGCGAACGGCAGGACGCCGCTGCCGAACAGGAAGGCGGNNAGGTCCGCCTGAGCGAGCGGATGGCCCGGAGGCGGCGCAACGCCTCGCCGGCCGACACGTCCTCCTCGGGCGGCGGCAGCGTGCCGAGGCTGGCGCCCCGGGCCGGCTCCTTCATCCAGGAGACCATGAAGGCGAGGGCGAAGGTCGGGACGGCGAGCACGACGAACGTCGTCCGCCACCCCCACACCCCCACCAGCACGCCGGCCAACGGCCCTCCGACCAGGCCGAGGGACGTGCCCAACCGGTGGATGCCCTGCACCCGCGGCAGCTCCGACGGCGGGTAGTAGTCCGACAGCAGGCTGGGGTGCACCGGCTCGTTGACGAGGAGGCCGACACCGCCGACGAGGCGGGCGATCACGAGGACGGCGACGGCCGGAGCGAGGCCGGTGAGAACCGCGGTCAGCCCCCAGACGAACCCGGCGACCTGGGAGATTCGGACCCGGTTGTACCGGTCGGCCAGGTAGCCGATCGGCACCGACAGCAGGATGGGCAGGGCGGCGCTCAACGACACCACCGAGGTGAAGCCGGCGTTCGACAGGTGGAAGGCCTTGCGGATCTCGGGGGAGAGGACGCCGAAGGCGACCGCGTCGAGCCGCTCGACGGCGGCCAGGCCGAGCAGGACACCGAGCGGGAACAGGCCGGCAGGGCCGAGGCCGGCGGCGAGGTCGCGCACTCCCCGGGCGGGGTTGGCCATGAGCCTCCGGGCGGACCGGCCCGGCGGCGCGACAGGGTCGCTCATGGCGAGACCTCGACCGGCTGGCGATCCGGCGCGGCGGCACCGTCGCCCGTGTCGCCGTCGCCCGTGTCGCCGTCGCCGCTCGCCGCGCTCGACAGCCCGCCGATGGCGGTGTCGAAGGCGATCGGCGTCTCGTCGTCCTCGACCCGGCTGTCGGCGAGCAGGCTCGGGACGAGCATCCTCCTCCGCTCCGCCACCTTCCGGAGGAACCCGTCCCGGAGCTGGTACAGCAAACCACCGAGCCCGCCAGGCAGGAACAGGAGGAGAGCGATGATGCCGCCCCCGCTGGCGATGAGCTGCCAGCCGCGGGGCAGGAAGAACTCCGCCCCCCGGATGTAGGCGGCGCCGAGGATGGCCCCCGGCAACGAGCCGAGCCCGCCGATCACGACCATGGCGAAGAGCCGCAGGCTCACCTCGGGCCCGAACGCGTCGGTCTTGAACGCCGTCTGGTGCAGCACGTAGAGGGCGCCGGCGAAGCCGGCGATCCCTCCGGAGACGGCGAAGCCGACCAGCTTGAGGCGCACCGTGTCGATGGCGACCGACCGGGCGGCCAGCTCGTTGTCACGGGCGGCGACCAGGGCCCGCCCGGTGCGGCTCGCCCGCAAGCTGCGGGCGGCGGCCATCACCACCACGAGCCCCACAAGGGCGAGGAGGTACATCTGCCAGTCCTGGTCGAACACGACCCGTCCCCACAGCGCCGGGCGGGGCACGAAGTCGGGCACGAACCAGGGCACGTAGCGGCGGTCGAGGAAGAACGTCGACGACGTCACCGCGAAGGCGAGCGTGGTCACGGCCAGGAAGGGCCCGCTGATCCGGAGCGCGGGCAGTCCGATCAGGAAGGCGGCGCCGGCCGCCACGAGCACGGCGGCCGGCACGGCCAGGAGCAGGTCCCAGCCGTGGCGGGTGAGGAGGAGCCCGGTCGTGGCCGCGCCGAAGCCGACCAGGGCGAAGTGGCCGAGCGAGATGTGGCCGGCCCAGCCGGTGAGCACGACCAGCGACACAGCGACGATGGCGTAGATGAAGATCAGCGCGGCCAGCTGGTTCTGGCTGGGCGACGCGACCATCGGGAACACCAGCACGCCGCCGATGAGCAGCACCCGTACGGCCCGAAGGCCCCAGCGAACCTCGGGGAGGTTCCTCATCTCGCTCGGGATGGGCCGCACCTCGGCGACTCCCCGCCAGTTGCCGATCCCCGTCTCGGCTGCCCTGCTGAAGCGCTCCCGGCGGAACAGGAAGACGACGAGGATGACGACGAGGAGCAGCGCGTCGACGTAGGTGGCGGTTCGGAACGTCCAAGCGCCGAGCTCCTGCACGATGCCGAGGCCGACGGCGGCGAGGGCGGTGACCGGAAGGCTCTCCATCCCGCCGATGACGGCTGCGGCCAGCGTCCGGAGAAGGAGCGAGAAGCCGCCGCCCGACACGCTGGTGAACGAGGTGAACCCGAGGATCGGCACGCGGAGGATGACGGCCAGGGCGGAGAGGACGCCGGCGACGGCCCACACCACGGTGGAGAGGCGCCGTACAGGCACGCCGAGCAGGTGGGCGCGGTCGCCGTTCTCGGCCGCCGCCCGGATGGCGACGCCGTAGTCGGTGTAGCGCAGGAAGAGCGTCAGGCCGACCATCACCGCGGGGATGGCGACCAACGCGACGACGTGGTTGGCGTTGAACACGACCGGGAACACCCGGAACCTGGCGTTGAACGGCGTGGTGAAGGACCCGGTGCTGAGCCCCGACCACCTGAGCGGAATGAGGATGCTGAAGCCGTTGAGCACCTGGGCCAGCCCGATGGTGACGACGGCCAGGATGAGGCGCGGGGCGCGGCTGAAGCGCCGGATGATCAGCACCTCGACGAGCGCGCCGAGGACGAGCGCCATGACGAGCCCGCAGCCGACGGCCAGGAAGTAGTCGAAGTGCAGCTTGAGCCGGAACTCGATGGCGAGCACGGCCGCCACCGAGCCGAACTCGGCCTGGGCGAAGTTCACGACGCGGTTGGCCCGGTAGACGAGCACGATGCCGATGGCGACGAGGGCGTTCAGCGCGCCGTACACGACGCCGGTCAGCACGATGACGGGTGGCGCGCCATGGGGCAGGAGGCGGCCGAGCGCCGCCCACGCCACCAGCACCAGGGCGATGCCGCCGGCGGCCTTGGCGGCGGCGACGGTCCGGCCAGGCGGCGGCGCCCCGCCGGCGCCGCCCGCCGGGCTGCTCGTCTCGACGGTCGCGGTGGTCACTTCGGGTAGATGGGCGGGTCTTCGCGCGCCCATTGCCCGGAGCTGAACCGTTTGCCTCCGTAG
>VAXF01000139.1:10410-11239 GCA_005888395.1 Actinomycetota bacterium
CGTTGATGGCGGTGTGGTCGTTCGACAGGTCCCACGTGCCGACCGCGCCGCTCGGGCCGCCGCCCGGCGGCATGGCGTGCAGGCCGCGGGCGAGGTTCTCGGCGGACAGGACGGGCCCGGCCGCCTGCAGGTCGTTGAACAGCTCCAGCATGTTGTAGTAGGTGACCGCCGCACCGGAGGGCATGTCCTTGCCGGTGGCGGCCTTGTAGGCGGTGGCCGCCTCGCCGTTCTTGGCGTTCAGCTTGGCGTCGTTGCCCAGCTGGCTCATGCCGAACAGGTGCCCGGCCACCTCGCTCTGGTCGTACAGCCGGCCGTACCCGTCGGTGTCCTCCAGCGCCACCCCGATGATGAACCACTCCGGGTGATAGCCCTGCTGGCGGGCCGAGCTGGTGAGGAACGTGATCGAGATCGGGTCGCAAGCCAGCACGACCGTGGTGTCGTGCGCGCTGTTGAACGTGACGATGCCGCGCTCGGCCTCGCTCGGGAACTGCGACACGTCGAGGGCGTAGTTGTAGCGGTCGCCCGGATCGACGCCGTACTTGTTCTTGAGGTCCTGCTGGTTGATGTCGACGCAGTGCCCGTAGCCGGGATTGTCCGGTACATAGGTGCCGAGCTTCCGGTTCGAGTTCTGCAGGAGGGTGTCGCCCGCATACTGCGCCTTCTTGCCGGCGAGGCGCTTGCCGATGTACTCGGCCACGTCGTGGGCGATGCGCTCGCACTCCATGGTGCCGCCCCACACGTAGGGGTCCCACCGCTGATAGTACGGCTCCGGGAAGTACGCGGCGCCGAGGGGCAGGAACAGCTTGTACTGCTTGGCGCACTCCGCGAA
>VAXF01000146.1 GCA_005888395.1 Actinomycetota bacterium
CGACGCGTCGCAGCGCGGTCTCTCCGTCGGCGGCGAGCGCAGTGGAGTAGCCCTCCGACTCGAGGTTGACGCGCAGCATGAGCAACACGTCGGGCTCGTCGTCGACGATGAGGACCTTCTTCACCGGTGCGCCACCACGTCCTTCCAGATCGCTCTTAAGCGTATCGGCGCGGTTACGGCGCTAGGTGAGCACCACCCGGCCCTCGCCCTCGACGACCTCGCCGACCTCGACCGCGTCGTGCCCCTGGCCACGAAGGACGTCGAGGGCGCGGAAGACCTCGTCTGGGTCGATCACCGCGATCATCCCGATCCCGAGGTTGAAGACGTGCGCCATCTCCTCGTCGTCGACGTGGCCGAGACGCTGGATCTCGCCGAAGATCGGCGGGACCTCCCAGGCGTCGCGCCGGACCAGCGCGTCGCAGTGCCGCGGGAGCACTCGGGTGAGATTGCCCGGAATGCCGCCACCGGTGACGTGGGCCGCGCCGTGCACGGTGACGGCACGGCACAGCGCGTTCAACGCCGGCGCGTAGATGAGGGACGGGTGCAGCAGCTCGTCGGCCAGCGTGTGGTGCGTGCCGGCGAAGGCCGGGCCGTCGAGGGGCAGGGCGGCGAGCTCGAGCAGCACACGGCGGGCGAGGGAGTAGCCGTTGCACCGCAGGCCGGGCGACGGCAGGCCGACGAGACGGTCGCCCGGCCGCACCATCTCGGCCCGCAGGATGTGGTCACGCTCGGCCACGCCCACCGCAAACCCCACGAGGTCGAACTCCCCGGCCTGCATCGCGCCCGGGTGCTCGGCCATCTCGCCGCCGATCAGCGCGCACCCCGCCTGGTGGCATCCCTCGGCCACACCCCCCACGAGCTGCTCGATCTCGTCGGGCACGAGCCGGCCGACCGCGACGTAGTCGAGGAAGAACAGGGGCTCGGCGCCCTGGGCGGCGATGTCGTCGACCGACATGGCGACCAGGTCGATGCCGATCGTCTCGAACCTCCCGGTCGCCTGGGCGACGAGGGCCTTGGTGCCGACACCGTCGGTCGACGAGACGAGCACGGGGTCGCGGTAGCGGTCTTTGTCAAAGGCGAAGAGCCCGCCGAAGCCGCCGATGTCGCCGATGACCTCCGGGCGGAAGGTCGAGCGCACGCGCTCCTTGATCCGCTCGACGGCCTCCTCGCCCGCGGCGATGTCGACGCCGGCGCCGCGGTAGGTCTCGGGCATGCTCAGGGCGCCAGGTCGAGGACCCCGGGCTCCTCGGCCACGGGTCCGGCCGGCGCGGGCACGCTCTGCTCGAGAATCGCCTTCGACAGCTCGGGCGGGACCGCGACCGGGTACCGGCCGGTGAGGCACGCGGTGCAGAAGCCCGCGGCCGGCGAGCCCGTCGCCTCGACGAGCCGGTCGAGCTCGAGATAGGCGAGGCTGTCGCACCCGAGGTATTCGCGGATCTCGCCGACCGACATGTTGGCGGCGAGCAGTTCGCCGCGCGTGCCGAAGTCCATGCCGTAGAAGCACGGCCAGCGAACCGGCGGCAGCGAGATGCGCAGGTGCACCTCGGCCGCGCCCGCCTCGCGCAGCATGCGCACCAGCGTTCGCTGCGTCGTGCCGCGCACGATGGAGTCGTCGACGACGACGAGGCGCTTCCCCGCGATGCTCTCCCGCAGCGGGTTGAGCTTCATGCGCACGCCCTGCGAACGCTCCTGCTGGCTGGGCGCGATGAACGTGCGCCCGATGTAGCGGTTCTTCACCAGGCCGTCGCCGTAGGGAATGCCGCTGCGGTGCGAGTAGCCCTGCGCCGCCGGGATCCCCGACTCCGGCACCGGCACCACCATCGCGGGTCGTGCCGGCGACAGGGTGTCGGCGGGCAACGGCGCCTGGTCGGCCAGTAGCTCGCCCATGCGCTGGCGTGCCGCGTGCACGTTCTGGCCGTAGAGCTGGCTGTCGGGGCGGGCGAAGTAGACGAACTCGAACAGGCACAGCCTCGGCTCCACCCGCCCGGGCTCGAACGGGTGGAGCGAACGGCACCCGCCGGCGTCGATGACCATCAGCTCGCCGGGCTCGATCTCGCGCACGAAATGGGCGCCGACGATGTCGAGCGCGGGCGTCTCCGACGCCAGCACCCAGCCCGCGTCGAGCTTGCCGAGGCAGAGGGGACGGAAGCCGTTGGGATCGCGAATGCCGACGAGGTGGCTCTCGTCCATGAGGACGAAGCTGAACGCGCCCTCGAGACGCGGGAGCACCTTGAGCAGGGCCATCTCGAGCTCGCGCCCGTCGCTCCGGGACCCCGTCCGGCCGATTGCCTGCTGGAGAAGCTCGGCGACGAGGTCGCTGTCGCTCCCGAGCGTGCCGGGCAACGTTCCCGCCTCCGCCGCCAGCGCCGGCGTGTTCGTGAGGTTGCCGTTGTGGCCGAGGGCGAACGACACCTCGCCGACGCTGCGGTACACGGGCTGGGCGTTGCTCCACGTGCTCGATCCCGTCGTCGAGTACCGCGTGTGGCCGATGGCCAGGTGGTGGCCGTGCAGCGGTGCCAGCTGACGCTCGTCGAACACGTTGGTGACGAGGCCCATGTCCTTCACCACGAAGATGTGGTCGCCGTCGCTGACCGCCATCCCCGCCGACTCCTGGCCGCGGTGCTGGAGGGCATAGAGCCCGGCATAGGTCAGATGAGCAGCGGCCTGCCCCGGCGCGTACACGCCGAACACGCCACATGCATCTTTCGGGGAATCGTCCCAGACCGACTGCTGGGGCACGGCACCATCATCGCGCAGCGCGCCTCCGTAACCTGCCATTCGGTGATCGACCTCCACACCCACTCCAACGTGTCGGACGGCTCGGACCCTCCCCACCGCATTCCGGAGCTGGCCGCGGCCGCCGGCTGCCGAGCCGTCGCCCTCACCGATCACGACCGCCTCGACGGCGTGGCCGCGGCCGGCGCTCGCGCCGCTGAGCTCGGGATCGAGCTCGTGCCTGGCTGCGAGATCTCCTGCGAGGTCGACCGCGGCACCATGCACGTGCTCGTCTACTTCGTGGAGGACGGCGAGGGGCCGCTCCAGGACACCCTCGTGCGGCTCCAACGGGCACGTGACACGCGCAACGAACGCATGGTGGCGCGCCTCGTCGAGCTGGGCGTGCCCGTTACCGTCGAGGAGGTCGAGCAGGAGGCGGGCGGGTCCGGTGTCGGGCGGCCGCATGTCGCGGCCGTCCTCGTCCGTCACGGCGCGGCGGACTCGATCCAGGACGCCTTCGACCGCTGGTTGGCGAAGGGCCGTCCCGCCTATCTCGACAAGGAACGGCTGACACCCGACGAGGCGATGCGGCTGGCGCGCGCGTCGGGGGGCGTTCCCGTGCTCGCCCATCCGTTCAGCCTCGAGCTCGAACCCGCGCCCCTCGAGGAGCGCGTCGGCGAGCTCGCCGCGCTCGGGCTCGCGGGAATCGAGGCCGTGTACGGCCGCTACACACAAGATGACCGCGCCGGGCTCACCGCGCTGGCGCGACGTCGCGACCTCGTCGCCACGGGCGGCTCCGACCACCACGGCACCTACAAGCCCGACCTGCACGTCGGCGTGGGGACCGGCGATCTGGACGTCCCCGACACCGCGCTCGAGGCGCTCCGGGCTCGTCGCCCGTAGCAACTAGCGTCTGCAACCGGTGAGGGAGGAATACCGGCTCTCGATCGTCCTCCCCGCGTTCAACGAGGAGGGCAACATCGTCAAGGCGATCGAGGTGGCGACGCGCGTCGCCGATCGCCTGTGTGTCGACCACGAGGTCATCGTCGTCGACGACGGTTCCTCCGATGCCACCGCCGCCCTCGTCACGGAGCGGTCGCTGCTCGATCCCCGCGTTCGTCTCGTCCGCCACCCGCGCAACCTCGGCTACGGCGAGGCGCTGCACAGCGGCTTCCGCGCAGCGCGGATGGATCTGGTGTTCTTCACCGACGCCGACAACCAGTTCGACCTCGACGAGCTCGAGCGCTTCCTCCCGTGGATCGAGCGCGTCGACGTGGTTGCCGGCTATCGCGTCAACCGGCAGGACCCGCGTCATCGGCGGCTCATCGCCAAGGCGTGGAACTACCTCGTACGGGCACTCTTCTACGTGCCTGTCCGCGACATCGACTGTGCCTTCAAGCTCTTCCGCCGCGAGGTGTTCCACCGTCTCGACCTCGAGAGCTTCGGTCCGATGGTGAACACCGAGCTGATGGTGAAGATCGGCCGGTCGGGAGCGAGCGTCGTCGAGCTCGGCGTCACTCACTACCCGCGCACAGCCGGCAAGGCGCGCGGCGCTCACCCGCGCGTCGTGTTCCACGCGCTCTACGAGCTGGCGCGCATGTACCGGCGTCTCGAGCAGCACGGCGTCGAGCAGGCCGACGACGTCGACACGGGAGCGCGAAAGCCCGCCACGACCGCATGAGAAACCGCCGGGTGGTCGTTGTCGGCGGCGGCATCGCCGGCTCGGCGTCGGCGCTCGCGCTGGCCCGCCGGGGCCACGACGTCGTCCTGCTCGAGCGCAGCCCGCGCCTCGGCGGGCTCCTCGTGAGCTTCGAGGTGGCGGGGACCCCGATCGAGTGCTTCTACCACCACGTGTTCCCGCACGAGCACCACGTCCAGTCGCTGATCGGCGAGCTCGGCCTGGGCCCCGACCTCCAGTGGTTCCCGAGCAGCGTCGGCGTGTTCACCGGCGGGCGGGTGTGGCCGTTCACGTCGCCGCTCGACCTGCTGCGGTTCGGGTCGATTCCCCTGCGCGACCGCCTGCATACGGGCATCGGCGCGCTCCGCATGGGTCGGGTCTCCAACTGGGAGCAACTCGACTCCGTCACCGCGCGCGACTGGCTCACGTCGTACACCGGGCGGCGTGCCACCGAAGTGGTGTGGGAGCCGTTGCTGCGGGCCAAGTTCGGGCCTGCGGCCGGCGGCGTGCCCGCCGCGTGGATGTGGGGTCGCTTCCAGCAGCGCGCCGGCTCGCGCACGAAGGGCGGCGAACGCCTCGCCTACCTCCGGGGCGGGTTCCGCCGGGTGTTCGACGCGCTCGAAGGCGAGCTCACCCGTCTGGGCGCCGACGTCCGCGTCCAGACGGTCGCCGACCGCGTCGCCGTGGACGCCGGCCGCGTGACGGGCGTCGACACAACCGCCGGCCCGATCGAGGCCGACGCCGTCCTGTTCGCGGGCCAGCTCCCGGCCCTCGCCCGGCTCCTGCCGGTAGGCGACCTCGACCCGCGCTGGTCGGCGATTGGTGGCCTTGGTGTGCTCTGCGTGCTGGTCGAGCTCACGCGCGCCGTCACCGACGTGTTCTGGACGAACGTGTGCGACCCAGAGGTCCCGTTCGGCGGCCACATCGAGCACACCAACCTCGTCCCCACCGCGGACTACGGCGGTCGCCACGTCGTGTATCTGAGCCGCTACTTCACTGCCGACGAGCCGCTCGCCGGCGCCGACCCGGGCACGGAAGCCGAGCGCTGGGTCGACGCGCTCGTCGACCGCTTCCCCGGCGCCAGGCGTCGCGACATCCTCGCCGTCCATCCGTTCCGCGCTGACTACGCCGCACCCCTCGTGCAGGTCGGGCACCTGGGTCGGATCCCGCCGCTGCGCAGCCACATCGCCGGCCTCTACGTGTGCACCACGGCACAGATCTATCCGCAGGACCGAGGCATGAACGAGGGCGTGCGCACGGGCTTCGAGGCCGCCGACGCGATCGCCGAGGACGCCGCGCTCGCCGCCACGCCTCGATGAGGTCGGCGAACATCCGCTCGCCGATGGCGTGGGCGTGCCCGGTGTGCGGCGGCGCTCAGGCGGCGCAGCGATTCGCGGTGCCCGCCGGCGGCACCGAAGCGGGCGTCGACGCCGACGCGTTCCGGCCGAGCTCCGAGCGGTTCGGCACGACCGCGGGCCGGGTCGTTCGCTGCGTCTCCTGCGGGCATGCGGCTCTCGCCGAGGCCCCCGCGGCGACCGCGATGGCCACCGCCTACGCGGGCGCCGCCGACCCGGTGTCGCTGCGCGAGGAGCCCGGTCAGGTCGAAACGGCGCGCCGCGCGCTCGTCGAGGTCGAGCGCGTGATGCGCCCGGGACGGGTCGCCGATCTCGGCTGCTGGACCGGCTCGTTCCTCGTGGCGGCCCGCGAGCGCGGGTGGGAAAGCGTCGGGGTGGAGCCGTCGACTTGGGCCTCGGCGCGGGCGCGCGAGCGCGGCCTCGACGTCCGCACCACCGACATCGCGTCCCACGGGCTCGAGCCCGGGACGTTCCGGCTCGTGGTCCTGTGCGACGTGCTCGAGCACCTCACCGACCCCGGTCGGGCGGTCGCCGTCGCCCATGAGCTGCTAGGACCGGGCGGCGCGCTGTACGTCACCGTCCCGGACGCCGGGAGCGTGCTTGCCCGCCTCTTCGGTCGCCGGTGGTGGTCGGTATTGCCGATGCACGTGCAGTACTTCACGCGTGA
>VAXF01000147.1 GCA_005888395.1 Actinomycetota bacterium
GATCAGGATGGCCACGTCGTCGCGCGCCACGTCACACGACACCACCTCGTCTCCGGCCCGAAGGCGCATGCCGATGACGCCCTGGGCGGCGCGGCCCGTCGGACGCACCGAGTCCTCCGAGAAGCGGATCGTCTGGCCGTTGCGCGACACCATGAAGATGTCGTCGCTGCCGCCGGTCTGGATGACGCGCACCAACTCGTCGCCGTCCTTGAGGTTGATGGCGATGAAGCCCTCGCGCCGCG
>VAXF01000148.1 GCA_005888395.1 Actinomycetota bacterium
TGTCGATGTCGCCGACGTCGAAGGTGATCTCGGCCCGCCGGGGCTCGCCGAACCTCTCGCGGATCTCGCCCAGCTCGTCCTTGATGACCTTGCGCAGCTTGGCCGGGCTCTTGAGGATCGCCTCGAGCTCGGCGATCGTCTCCCGCAGCTTGGCCAGCTCGTCCTTGAGCTCGGTGCGACCGAGACGCGTGAGCCGACCGAGGGGCATGTCGAGGATGTGGTTGGCCTGGATCTCGCTGAACTGGTACGGGCGCGCCATCAGTCCCTGCCGCGCCGCGTCGCGATCGGCCGAACCACGGATGAGGGCGATGATCTTGTCGATCTTGTCGATCGCCTTGAGCAGGCCCTCGACGATGTGCGCACGGTCACGCGCCTTCTTGAGCCGGTGTTCCGACCGCCGGGTGATGACGATGACCTGGTGATCGATGTAGGCCTTGAGTGCCTGGACGAGGGTGAGCGTGCGCGGCACGCCGTCGTCGAGCGCCACCATGTTGACGCCGAACGCGGTCTGCATCGGCGTGTGCTTGTAGAGGTTGTTGAGCACGACGTTGGCGCTGGCGTCGCGCTTCAGGTACACGACGAGCTTGGTGTCGTCGCCGGCCGAGAGGTTGCGCACGTCGCGGATTCCCTCGAGCTGGCGGCTGTTGACGAGCTCTTCGATCTTCGAGGCCACCGTCGACACGCTCACCTGGTAGGGCAGCTCGGTGATCACGATCTCGTCGCTCGTGCGGCCCTCGACGACCTCGGCCTTGGCCCGCATCCGGATCGACCCCCGGCCGGTGCGGTACGCGTCCATGATCCCGGCCCGGCCGAGGATGTATGCGCCGGTGGGGAAGTCGGGGCCCTTGACGAACTCCATGAGCTCGTCGGCCGTGGCCTCGGGGTGCTCGATGAGGTGGACGGTGGCGTCGATCACCTCGGCCAGGTTGTGCGGCGGGATGTTGGTCGCCATGCCGACGGCGATGCCCTGACTGCCGTTGACGAGCAGGTTGGGAAAGCGGGCGGGCAGGACGGTGGGCTCGCTGAACTCGCCCGAATAGTTGTCGTCGAAGTCGACGGTGTTCTCGTCGAGGCCGGCGAGGAGCTGCATGGCGAGGGCATCGAGCCGGCACTCGGTGTAGCGGGCGGCCGCCGGCGGGAAGTCGGGCGAGCCGTAGTTGCCGTGGAAGTCGACGAGCGGGTGGCGCAGCGAGAACGGCTGGGCCATGCGGGCCAGCGCGTCGTAGATGGCCGAGTCGCCGTGCGGGTGGTACTTGCCCATGACGTCGCCGGTCACTCGCGCGCACTTCACGTAGGGCCGGTCGGGGCGCACGCCCTGTTCGAACATGCTGTAGAGGATGCGGCGGTGCACCGGCTTGAGCCCGTCGCGCACGTCGGGCAGCGCGCGCTGCACGATGACCGACATCGCGTAGTCGAGGAACGAGCGCTCCATCTCCTCCTGGAGCTCGATCGGCTCGATGGAGCCGAAGGTCACCTCGTCGGATCCTGTGTCACTCATCAGATGTCGAGGAACCTCACGTCCTTGGCGTTGGTCTGGATGAAGTGCTTGCGCAGCTCGACGTCGTCGCCCATCAGCACCGAGAGCACCTCGTCGGCGAGGGCCGCCTGCTCCACCGACACCTGGAGCAGCGTGCGGCGCGCCGGGTCCATCGTCGTTTCCTTCAGCTCGTCGAAGTCCATCTCGCCGAGGCCCTTGAGCCGCTGGAACTCGAGCTTCTTGCCCTCGTTCTCGGCGACGTAGCGGTCCTTGGCCGCGTCGTCCTTGAGGTAGCTCTTCCCCCGGCCCACCACGATGGAGTACAGCGGCGGTTGGGCGATGTAGACGTGGCCCTGCTCGACGAGCGGCTTCATCTGGCGGAAGAAGAACGTGAGCAGCAGCGTGCGGATGTGGCTGCCGTCGACGTCGGCGTCGCACAGCGCGATGACCTTGTGGTAGCGGATCTTGTCGACGTCGAACTCCTCGCCGACGCCTGCCCCGATGGCGGCGATGAGCGCCTGGATCTCGAGGTTCTTCAGCATCTTGTCGATGCGGGCCCGCTCGACGTTGAGGATCTTGCCCCGGATCGGCAGGATGGCCTGGTTCTCGGGGTTGCGGGCGCGGATGGCCGAGCCGCCGGCGGAGTCGCCCTCGACGATGAACAGCTCGCACTCGCGCGGGTCGCGGTTGGAGCAGTCGGCGAGCTTGCCCGGCAGGCCCGCGCCCTCGAGCGCCGACTTGCGGCGGGTGAGGTCGCGCGCCTGGCGGGCGGCGACGCGGGCGCGCGCCGCGCCGATCGACTTCTGCACGATCTGGCGCGCCTCGGTGGGGTGCTCCTCCATCCAGTCGCGCAGCTTCTCGTTGGTGGCCCGCTCCACGAGCGAGCGGATCGAGACATTCCCGAGCTTGGCCTTGGTCTGGCCCTCGAACTGCGGATCGCGCAGCTTCACGCTGACGATGGCGGTGAGCCCCTCGCGGATGTCCTCGCCGAGCAGGTTCTCGTCCTTCTCCTTGATCAGCCCCTTCTCACGGGCGTACCGGTTGACCACGTTGGTGAGGGCCTTCTTGAAACCCTCCTCGTGCATGCCCCCCTCGATGGTGGCGATGCCGTTGGCGAAGCTGTAGATGCTCTCGTAGTAGCCCGTGTTCCACTGGAGCGCGAGCTCGACCTCCTGGTTCTCCTCGGCCTGCTCGAGGTTGGCGACCCGCTTGAACAGGGCCTCCTTCGACTGGTTCACGTGGCGGACGTAGTCGACGATGCCGCCCGAGTACTTGTAGATCTGCTCTTGCTCGTGGCCGGCGCGCTCGTCGCGGAAGCGGATCTCGAGGCCCTTGTTGAGGAACGCCATGATCTGCAGCCGCTCGAGGATCGTCTGGGCCCGGAACTCGGTGCCCTCGGCCGAGAAGATGCCGGGATCGGGCCAGAACGTGATCGTGGTGCCGGTGCGGTCGCGCGGCGCCTTGCCGGTGACGGCCAGCTTGCTCTGGGCCTTGCCCCCGTTGGCGAACTCCATCCGGTGGCGCTTGCCGTCGCGGTCGATCTCGAGCTCGAGCCGCTTCGAGAGCGCGTTGACGACCGACACCCCCACGCCGTGCAGGCCGCCGGAGATCTTGTAGCCCGAGCCGCCGAACTTTCCCCCCGCGTGCAGCATCGTGAGCACGATCTCAGCGGCCGACTTGGTCTTGTATTTGGGGTGCGGATCGACCGGGATGCCGCGCCCGTCGTCGACCACGCGGCAACCGCCGTCGGCCAGAAGCGTGACGTCGATGCGCGTGCAGTAGCCGGCCATCGCCTCGTCGACGGAGTTGTCGACGACCTCGTAGACGAGGTGGTGGAGGCCGTTGAGACCGGTCGATCCGATGTACATCCCGGGGCGTTTCCGGACGGCCTCGAGGCCCTCCAGGACGGTGATGTCCTGGGCCCCGTATGAGGTTGCAGCCTTGGCCACGACGCGGCTCTTTCAGACAGCGGTCGGAGACGGCATCTCGGCTACAAAACCGCAGGTCAGAGGCCCGAAATGCACTGTCCTCAGTGTACTACAAAGGGGGGTCTTCCCCGATGACACCGGAGCCCCTCAACGGGGCCGAACGCGCACCTCCAGCGACCGCACGACGCCCTGCCCCACGGCCTCGTCGAGGCGGCCCAGGACGACCGACTGCAGGTACCGCAGCTCGGTGGCCCACGTGGGGTGGTCGACGCTGACGACGAGCTTGCCACTGGCCAGCGACAGCGGCGTGGCGTGAGCCGCGACCTGCTCGCCGACGACCTCGGCCCAGCGCGTGAACACGCCTCCGAGAGCCGTCGCGCTCGGCCCGCCGATGCCGCGCGCGAGGCGGTCGAGCGACTCGTCGAGCCGGCGCGGGCCCGGGTCGGGCGGCGGGTCGGGCTGCCACGGCGTCACGCGATTCGACCCCCCGCGACGCGCAGCACGAGGTCGGCGCGCGCGCCGGCGGGCACACCGGCGGTGGTGGCGAGCAGCGCCTGCGCGTCGGGAAGGTGGGCCACGAGCGCGGCCGAGCGATCGGCGTCGAGCTCAGAGAAGATGTCGTCGAGCAGCAGCACGGGCGCGACACCGATCACGTCGGTGACCAGCGTGTGCGCGCCCAGCCGCAGCGCCAAGGCGAGCGAGCGCTGCTCGCCCTGGGACGCGTGGGTGCGGGACGGCAGTCCGTCGACCGACAGGCCCACGTCGTCGCGGTGGGGCCCGACGAGGCTGATCCCGCGCCGCAGCTCGTCGACCCGCGCCTCGACGAGCGCGGCGGCCAAGCCCGGTTCGCGCCACGGAGCCTCGTAGGTGAGGCCGACGTGGGCGCCGTTTCCCGCCACCTGGGCATAGCACTTGGCCACCAGCGGCTCGAGACGCCGGCAGAGATCGGCCCGCGCCGCGCCCAGCCGCTCCCCCACGCCCGCCAGGCGTTCGTCCCACACCTCGAGGGTGGTGGCGAGGTCGCCCGAGAGCCGCCCGCCACCGCCGGCCGCCTGCCGCAGAAGGGCGTTGCGCTGGCGCAGCACCCGCTCGAACTCCTCGCGCACCGCGTCGAGCCGGGAGTCGACGGCCACCATCGTGTCGTCGAGGTACCGGCGGCGCTCCGCCGGACCGCCCTTCACGAGGGCGAGATCGTCGGGCGAGAACACCACGACCCGGAGCGCGCCGAGCAGGTCGCGCGCCCGCCGCAACGTCTGGCGGTTCACCAGCACGCGGTCGCGCCCGGCAAGTGCGAGCTCGGCCTCGATCGTGGAGCGCCGGTTCTCGGGAGCGCGGTCGATCTCGGCCCGCACGATGGCGCGTGCGCTGCCCTCGCGTACGAGCGCGTCGCGCGGCGCGCCCCGGAACGATCCCAGCGTCGCCAGATAGCCCACCGCTTCCAGCAGGTTGGTCTTGCCCTCGCCGTTGTCGCCCACGACCACGGTGAGTCCCGGCGCGGGCGACACGTCGGCCGACTCGTAGTTTCGGAAGTCGGTGAGCCAGAGGCGCTCGACCCGCATGGCGTCAGGACACGCGAACGGGCATCAGCAGGTAGAGGTAGGTGGAACCTTCGTTCGCACGAATGGTGGCCGGCTTCAGCGCATCGAGCGTCTCCAGCGCGACCTCGTCGCCCTCGACGGCCTCGAGGCCGGCGATGAGGAACTCGGGGTTGAAGGCCACGACCAGCTCGCCGCCCTCGTACTTGGCGTCGACCTCCTCACGGGCCTGGCCGACCTCCTGGGCGATCGCCGTGAGCTCGAGCCCGTCGGGGCGCAGCGCCAGGCGCACAGGAGTGGCCTCGAGCGCGAGGAGCTTCACGCGCCGCAGCGCGTCGAGCAACGGGGCCTTGGCCACGACCAGGCGGTTCGGATAGCTCGCCGGGATGAGCTGGCGGTAGTTGGGGAACTCGCCCTCGATCAGCCGGGTGGTGAGCCGGATCGCGGGCAGGTCGTCGACCGTGCCCACGTCGAAGGTGGCCTCCTTCTCGGCGAGGTGCAGCGTGACCTCCGCCGCGCCGGCCAGCAGCCGGCCGAGCTCGCCGAGCGCGCGCGACGGGACGAGCACCTTCTGGCCCTCGCGCAGCACGCTCGTGCCCGGCAGGTCGCGCACCGCCAGCCGGTACGAGTCGGTGGCCACGAGCCGTAGCCCGCTCCCCTCGGCCGCTACCAGCACGCCGGTGAGCACCGGCCGGTCGATGTCGTGGCTGGCCGCGGGAACGACCTGACGCAGCGCCTCAGCGAAGTCGGCGGCATCGAGGGTGACGGCATCAGGCGCCGGCTCGGGCAGCTTCGGGTACTCCTCGGCCGGCAGGACACGCACGGTGAACTGCGAGCGCCCCGACGAGATCACCGC
>VAXF01000149.1:0-7094 GCA_005888395.1 Actinomycetota bacterium
GCGCGTCTCAGTCGTGCTTGTGGCCCTTGGCCGGCGGATGGCGCGGCGCCGGCGCCGGCGCGGTCGAGGCCACGCTGGTGTCGACACCGGGGACCTTGCTCAGGACGGCGATCACCGCGGTGGTGGCCGTGTCACCGAGCTGCTCGTCGTCGTGCCACGCCACCGCGTCGCGCAGCAGCGCGGTGGCGTCACCCAACGCGTCGCCGCCGTTCTGGACCTTGTCGGCGATGGCACGCAGTCGCGTGGCGGCCTCGGGCCCCTTTGGACCGTCTCCGACGGCGACGCGTGTGGCGACGTCGCGGAGCTCCGTGGCGAGCGGGTTGGCCGGCGGCGCGCCCGTGGCCGTGGTGGCACGTGGGCCGGGACGCGTGACGATGGCGGCGAGCGCGACCAGGAGAGCCACGAGGCCGGCGAGGAGCAGCACGTGTGAGGGCCTGAAGGGCGCACGGGGCCGGGCCGCGGGAGGCAGGAGCGCCGGCGGGCGGTCGAAGACGGCCGTTGCGTCGGCCGGCGCGGCGACTACCACGGTGGAGTCGGCCGGCCCCGAGAGCGACGCCGCCATCTCGCCGGCGTCGTTGAAGCGAGCGGCAGGATCGCGCGCCATCGCCCGCTCGACGGTGGCGACGAGGGCGGGGTCGGCGTCGGGGCAGAGGTCGCCCAGCGGAACGGGGTCGTCGTGCTTCACCGCGAAGGCGACCGCCATCGGATTGTCACCGGTGAACGGCTTCTGGCCCGAGAGCGCCTCGTAGAGCGTCACGCCGAGGGAGTAGAGGTCGGAGCGGGGCGTGGCCGGCCCACTGTCGATGCGCTCCGGCGCGAGATACGCGGGCGTGCCGACGAGCTGGTTGGTGCCCGTGAGATCGGCGCGCGTGTGGTCGTCGAGGGCCTCGAGGCTCTTGGCGATCCCGAAGTCGCCGATCTTGGCCTGCCCGTCCTCGGCGAGCAGCACGTTTCCGGGCTTGACGTCGCGGTGCACGACGCCCGCAGCATGCGCCGCACCCAGCGCGCCCAGCACGTCGAGCGCGACGCCCCGGAGCCACGTCTGCTCGACGGGTCCGCGGGCGATCCGGTCGGCGAGTGTCTCGCCCGGCAGGCGTTCCATGACGATGTAGGGAACGCCGTCGTCCTCGCCCGTGTCGAAGACCGCGACCGCGTTGGGGTGCGAAACGCTCGCCGCTGCCCGGGCCTCGGTCTCGAAGCGGCGCCGGACGTCGGAGCGCGCCGCCATGGCCGGGCGCAACGTCTTGACCGCCACCGTGCGTTCGAGCTTGCGGTCGACCGCGGCATGGACGTCGGCCATCCCGCCGGTGCCGAGCAGCTCGGCGATCTCGTAGCGCCCGGCGAGCAGCGTTCCCTGCAAGCCGGTCTCCACGGCCGGACTGTACCCATGGGCTGCCGCTTCCTACCGGTCCGGTACCGTGCTCGGATGCCCGAGGTGGCCGGTAGCTGCGATGACCGCTTCGTCGCCGTCCGTGACGCGTTCGCCCGGAACTTCGACGATCGCGGCGAGGTGGGCGCCGCGGTCGCCGTGGTCGTCGACGGCCGGCCGGTGGTCGACCTCTGGGGCGGCGCGGCCGACCCGGCCAATGGGCGTCCGTGGGAGCGGGACACCGCCGCCGTGGTCTTCTCGACCACCAAAGGCCTGACCGCCACCTGCGCCCTGCTCCTGTGGCAACGGGGTGAGCTCGACATCGATGCTCCGGTTGCCAGCGTGTGGCCCGAGTTCGCGGCCGGCGGCAAGGCGTTCGTCACCGTCCGCCAGCTGCTGGCCCACCAAGCCGGGCTGCCGGCGTTCGACACGCCGATCACGGTCGAGGAGTGCCACGAGTCCGGCGTCGCCGCCGACCGGCTGGCGGGACAGACGCCGCGCTGGGAGCCGGGAACCGCCCACGGCTACCACGCGCTCAGCTTCGGGTGGCTCGTCGGCGAGGTCGTGCGACGCGTCAGTGGCCGCACCGTGGGCCACTTCTTCGCCGACGAGGTCGCGGGTCCGCTGGGCCTCGACACCTGGATCGGCCTGCCGCCGAAGCTCGAGGAGCGCGTGGCGACTCTCGTCACCATGTCGCTCGACGAGATCGAGATCTCCGACGACATCCAGCCGATCGTCGAGGCGATCCTCGACTCGTCCTCCGACACCTTCGCCGCGTTCACCAACCCGCCGGTACTGGCCGGTGTCGACGCGTTCAACTCGACCGCGCTGCACCAGGCCGAGTGGCCGGCGGCGGGCGGCATCACCACGGCGCGGTCTCTTGCCCGCCTCTACGGCGAGCTCGCCTGCGACCGCGTCCTCTCGGCCTCCACCCTCGACGCCGCCGAGGAGCCACAGGGCGATGGCGTCGACCGCGTGCTCCGGCTGCGCACCTCGTTCGGGCTCGGCTACATGCTGCCGTCGCAGTTCATCTCCTACGGCCCGCGCGGCGGGTTCGGTCACGGCGGCGCGGGCGGGTCGCTCGCCTTTGCCGATCGCCGCTCACGCGTCGGGTTCGCCTACGTGATGAACAAGATGAGTGCGTCGCTCAAGACCGACCCCCGGGCCGACACCCTCGTCCGCGCCGTCTACGCGTCGCTCGGCGAGGGCTGACCGGCGGCGTCAGCCCCAGCGCTGCTCGGCCTCGCCGGGCACCCAGAGCTTCGACGCGGGGCGCACGTCCTGCTGGAGCTCGAGCAGGAACGGGTTGGTGCGGCGCTCGCGGCCGACCGACGTCGTCGGGCCGTGGCCGGGGAGCACCTGGACGTCGTCGTCCATCGGGAGAATCTTCTCGGCCATCGACTCCATCAGCTGCTCGTAGGACCCGCCGGGCATGTCGGTGCGCCCGATCGACCCGGCGAAGAGGTGGTCGCCGCTGAAGAGGATCGTCGCTTCACCATCGACCTCCAGCAGGAGGCAGGTCGAGCCCGGCGTGTGACCGGGCGTGTGGATGGCGGTGAACGTCATGCCCGCGCCCGACACCTGCTCGCCATCGTCGAGGCCGTACACGAGCTCGGGCGGACGCAGGTCGAGGTCGTCGGGCAGCATGCGGGCGAACATGCCGCTGGTGCCGACCGGGTCGAGCAGCATGTGGCGATCGCGGTCGTGGATGTGCACGGGCACGTCGTGGTCCTGGGCGTGCACGACGCTGCTCACGCCGCCGATGTGGTCGAGATGGCCGTGCGTGCTGAGGAGCGCAACGAGCCGCAGCCCGTGGTGAGCCAGCCGCTCGACGATGCGGACGGGGTCGGGCGGCGCGTCGACGAGCACGCACTCGCCGCCTGCGCCCGACGGGGCGACGATCCACGCGTTGGTCTCGGCGACCCACAGCGGCAGCCCCTCGATCATCAGGTTCGGCATCGGGCGCGACGCTACCGTCCGCGACCGAGCACCTCGGCCAGGTCGTGCGGACGCGGGTCGTCCTCCAGCGCCTCGAGGCTGAGTGGTAGCGGCACCGACCAGTTGGGACGGGCGGCATCGGTTGTGCCGGGCATGTTGGGCCGGTGCTCGACCGCGAGCGCGTCCTCGAGCGTGGCGCATACGAACATCGACGGCGCGGTGCCGAGGACCTCGTAGGCGCGCAGCACCACCTCCTCGACCGGCGCGTCGTCACGCGCGCCAGTGCGGTCGCCCAGACGCGATCGCAGGCGGGCGGCGGCGGCCTCGTCGACGGCGAGCCCCAACGCCCGCTGCTCGGCCACGTCGGTGCCGGTCCAGACACCGGCGATCGTGGGCAGGTCGTGGGTTGTGACCGACGCGAGCGAGTGTGCCGGCCAGGTCGCCGGCTCGTCGTCCTCGAACCACAGGAGCCGGTATGACAACACGTCGCGGCGAGAGAGCTCGGCGCGAACCGTGTTTTGCACGGTACCGAGGTCTTCGCCGATGACAACCGCACGCGCGGCGCGGCTCTCCTCTGCGAGCGCGTGGAGGAGGACCTTCGACGGGTAGGCGACATAGCGGCCGTCGGGCGGCGCTCCACCCCGGGGCACCCAGAACAGCCGGAACAGGCCCATCACGTGGTCGACTCGCAAGCCGGCCGCGTGGCGGAGGTTGGCGCGCACCGTCTCGCGCCACGGCTCGCCGTCGAGATCTTCCAGTCGTGCCGGATCGAACGGCGCCAGCCCCCAGTCCTGTCCGGACCGGTTGAACTCGTCGGGCGGCGCTCCGATGCCGAAGCCACCGGCCACGGCGTCGCGCCAGCGCCACGCGTCGGCGCCGTCATGGTCGAAGCCCACGGCGAGGTCGTGCACGAGCCGGATCTCGGCCGCGACCGACCCGAGCTGTTCGTCGAGCAGCCACTGCAACCACTCGTGGAAACGCAGGCGCGAAGCGTCGCCCGGGGTGCCGCCCTCGTCGCCGAGGCAGAACGCGGCCCACGCGGCCAGCGCCGCCCCGCCCCGCTCCCGGAACTCGTCGAACGCAGGGTCGCCCGGAAAGCGCGCCCAGAGCAGCTCGAGTGCGCGCATCTTGGCCGTCCACGCCCCCTCTCGGTCGATGCGCACGCCAGACGGGTTCGGTGCCGGCGCAAGCGAGCGGTCGAAGCCGGGCACCTCGTCGACGGCGATGAAGAGCGGGTTGCGCCACAGGCGGCTGCTCGGGGAGTACGGGCTCGACTGCTGCGGCAAGCGCTGCCGGGGCGCGTGGAGCGGACTCACGAGGAGCGCGCCGGCGCCGAGCCGGGCGGACCATCGCGCCAGCCGGCGGAGGTCGGCGAGGTCGCCGATGCCCCAGCTCCGGTCGGAGTGGAGTGACGGGAGCTGCGCCGCCCACCCCCACGTGCGCAGCCCGGCGGGAACAAAGCAGGGGAGGGGCTCAGGCACCGTAAGATCGTTGTCGCATGTCAAGGGCGCTCGTCGAGCGGAAGCTGACCCAGGTGGCGGCCCGCCTCAAGGAGGCGCGGGCCGAGCTCGGGGTCGTGGAGGAGCAGCTGGCGTTCTTCGCCGATGCTGCCGACGACATGCGCCTGCGCGCGTTGGTGTCGGAGACGCCGCTCGCCGGCCGCGAGCACCACGAGGCCCAGAAGCACGCTGACGCCATGGGCCGCCAACGAGCTGCCGTCCTCGGCTCGATCGCCGAGCTCGAGCGGGCCCAGGACGAGCTCCTCGACCGCCTGCTGGCCGAAGTTCGATAGGTCTCGGAGGAGAGCCGACCGTTGGCCGTGCGCGTCGTCGTCGCCGAGGACGAACGCGGCCCACGCGGCCAGCGCCGCCCCGCCCCGCTCCCGGAACTCGTCGAACGCAGGGTCGCCCGGAAAGCGCGCCCAGAGCAGCTCGAGTGCGCGCATCTTGGCCGTCCACGCCCCCTCTCGGTCGATGCGCACGCCAGACGGGTTCGGTGCCGGCGCAAGCGAGCGGTCGAAGCCGGGCACCTCGTCGACGGCGATGAAGAGCGGGTTGCGCCACAGGCGGCTGCTCGGGGAGTACGGGCTCGACTGCTGCGGCAAGCGCTGCCGGGGCGCGTGGAGCGGACTCACGAGGAGCGCGCCGGCGCCGAGCCGGGCGGACCATCGCGCCAGCCGGCGGAGGTCGGCGAGGTCGCCGATGCCCCAGCTCCGGTCGGAGTGGAGTGACGGGAGCTGCGCCGCCCACCCCCACGTGCGCAGCCCGGCGGGAACAAAGCAGGGGAGGGGCTCAGGCACCGTAAGATCGTTGTCGCATGTCAAGGGCGCTCGTCGAGCGGAAGCTGACCCAGGTGGCGGCCCGCCTCAAGGAGGCGCGGGCCGAGCTCGGGGTCGTGGAGGAGCAGCTGGCGTTCTTCGCCGATGCTGCCGACGACATGCGCCTGCGCGCGTTGGTGTCGGAGACGCCGCTCGCCGGCCGCGAGCACCACGAGGCCCAGAAGCACGCTGACGCCATGGGCCGCCAACGAGCTGCCGTCCTCGGCTCGATCGCCGAGCTCGAGCGGGCCCAGGACGAGCTCCTCGACCGCCTGCTGGCCGAAGTTCGATAGGTCTCGGAGGAGAGCCGACCGTTGGCCGTGCGCGTCGTCGTCGCCGAGGACGAGGGGATCATCCGCCTCGATCTCAAGGAGATCCTCCAGGAGGAGGGCTACGAGGTCGTGGGTGAGACGGGGCGCGGCGACGAGGCCGTCGACCTCGTCAAGCAGCTCGAGCCCGACCTCGCCATCCTCGACATCAAGATGCCGGGGATGGACGGGCTCGCTGCCGCTCGCGAGATCGCGGGCGAACGCCGTGCCGCAGTGCTCCTCCTGACCGCGTTCAGCCAGCGCGACCTCGTCGAGCAGGCGCGTGACGCCGGCGCGCTCGCGTACCTCGTGAAGCCGTTCCAGCGCAACGAGCTGGTCGCCGCGCTCGAGGTGGCGCTCGGCCGTTTCCGCGAGCTCAAGGCGCTCGAGAGCGAGGTCAAGGGGTTGGAGGACGCGCTGGAGACGCGAAAGGTCGTCGACCGCGCCAAGGGCACGCTGATGGACCGGTGGAAGCTCTCTGAGGCCGACGCGTTCACGTTCATCCGGACCAAGGCCATGCAGCAGCGCGTCACCCTGAAGCAGGTCGGGCAGCAGATCCTCGACGGCCAGCTGACACCCGAGTAATTCTGCCGGCCGCTCGCGCCGGCGAAGCCGGCCACTTCGGCTGGCAGCAAGAAGGCTTTCAGCGCGAGGAGGAGGGCTTTGCCCGACGACGAGCACGATTGGCTCGCCCGAGAAGCTTCGCTTCGAGGGCGAAATCTCAGGCGCCGGCGACGAACAGCTGGCGCGCGAGGGCGGGGCTGAGGGCGATCGTGCCGGTGCCGACGTCGACGGTGAGCGTGCCGTCGGGCGCCTTGGCCCGCACCTCGGCGTCGGTGCCCGGGATGAACCCGTTGACGCTGAGGTAGGTGAGCGACTCGAGGTCGATCTCGACCTGCTCCGTGACCCGCTCGAGGCGCACGTGGTCGCCGGGCTCGGAGTCGGAGAGCGCATGCAGCTCGCGATCGAGCGGACCGGCGCCCGGGATCGGGTTGCCGTGGGGGCAGGTCGTCGGGTTCTCGAGCAGCTCGACGAGGCGCGCCTCGACGTCGTCGGAGATCACGTGCTCCCACCGGCACGCCTCGGCGTGGATCTTGTGCCACTCCAGGCCGATGACGTCGACCAGGAGGCGCTCGGCGAGCCGGTGCTTGCGCACCACGCT
>VAXF01000149.1:7110-13567 GCA_005888395.1 Actinomycetota bacterium
CCGTCGTCGCGCAGCCGGCGCACCATCTCCGAGACCGACGGCGGCGAGTGGTCGAGGCGCTCGGCCAGCCGCGCCTGGATGACCTGCACGCCTTCTTCCTCGAGCTCGTGGATGGCCTCGAGGTACTCCTCGACAGGAGGGTGGAAACCGGCGCTCATCGGGTCGCCGCCTTCGGCGGCCGCCCCGCTGCGCGGGGAGCTCTGTCTTCTTGTTCGCTCGCCTTCGGCTCGCTCACGTAAGCAGGATACTCGTTAGGTTGGCCTAACATGCGGCCGTGAGGCTGCTGCTCATCGACGGGAACTCGCTCGCGTATCGTGCCTTCTTCGCGCTGCCCACCGACATGGCAACCGCGTCGGGACAGGTCACCAACGCCGTGTTCGGGTTCACGTCGATGCTCATCAACCTGTTGAAGGACCACCGGCCCGACGCCATTGCCGCCGCCTTCGACCGGCCCGAGCCGACGTTCCGGCACGAGGTCTTCACCGACTACAAGGCGGGCCGAGCCGAGGGGCCCGACATCCTGCGCCAGCAGATGGGCTTGGTTCGCCAGGTCGTCGAGACCCTGCGCATCCCGATCGTCGACATGGCCGGCTACGAGGCCGACGACGTGATCGCCACCTTGGCCACGCGTGCGCGGGACGAGGGCGACGAGGTCATCGTCGTCACCGGCGACCGCGACACCTACCAGCTCGTCGAGGATCCGTTGGTGAAGGTGCTCTACAACCGGCGCGGGGTCAGCGACTACGCCCTCTACGACGAGGCCGGCATCGAGGAGCGCACCGGGGTGACGCCGGCCAAGTATCCCGAGTACGCCGCTTTGCGCGGCGATCCCTCCGACAACCTGCCGGGTGTTCCGGGCGTCGGCGAGAAGACTGCGGCCAAGCTCATCAACGAGTACGGCGACCTCGACGGCGTGTTCGCCCACCTCGACGCGCTGACCCCCAAGCTGCGGGAGAACCTCGCGGCCCACGCGGAGCAGGTGCGCAGCAACGCCAAGTGCACGCCGCTCGTCCGCGACCTCCCGCTCGACGTCGACACCGATCAGCTGCGAATGGCTCCCTGGGACCCCGAGCAGGTGCGCAAGCTCTTCAACTTCCTCGAGTTCCGCACCCTGTACGACCGCCTGATCGAGGCGGTCGGCGCGCCGGCGGGCGCGGTCGACGCGCCGGTGGTCGCCGAGCCGTTCGTGGCGGAGGTGACAGTGGTGCGCGACGCGGCCGGGGCGGCGGGGCTGCTCGAACGGCTGGCCGGCGTGGGCGCGCCGGTCGCGATCGCGCCGACGTGGGCGGGGGAGCAGGGCCGCTCATCGCTGGCCGGCCTCGCGGTCACGACCGGCGATGGCGCGGCCGCCTACGTCGCCGGCGACCTCCTCGAGGCGCCCGAAGTCGTCGCCGCCCTCGTTCGGCTCTTCGGCGACGACGGCCCGCCGCTCTGGGCCCATGGCGCCAAGGAGCTCCTGCGGGGTCTCGACCGCATCGGTGTCGACGTGTGCTCGCTCGAACTCGACACGGCGGTGGCCGCGTACCTCGTCGACCCCGCGGAGTCGCAATACGTGCTCGAGGAGCTGGCGGCGCGGTTCGCGGGCGTCGAGCTGCGCTCACCCGATGCGCCGCCCTCCGGCCAGCTCGACCTCGCCGGGGGCGGCGGCGACCCGGCGGAGGACGCCGCCCGGCGGGCGGTGGCGATCGCCCGCCTGGCGCCCGCGCTCGGCGAGGCGCTCGAAGCCCGGCGCCTTCGCGGCCTCTACGACGACGTCGAGCGCCCGCTGGTGCGCGTGCTGGCGCGGATGGAGAAGGTGGGCGTGCGCGTCGACGTCGAGTACCTGCGCGAGCTGGCGCGCGAGCTCACGATCGAGGCCCACCGGCTCGAAGAGGAGATCCAGGAGCTCGCCGGCCACCGGTTCGTCGTCAACTCGACCAAGCAGCTCCGCACCGTCCTGTTCGACGAGCTCGGCCTCCAGCCCCAGAAGAAGACGAAGACCGGGTTCTCCACCGACGCGGCGTCGCTCGAGAAGCTGCGCGGCCAGCACGCAATCGTCGACTCGCTCCTGCGCTACCGGGAGGTCGAGAAGCTGCGCTCCACCTACGGCGACTCGCTCCTCGCGGAGGTCGGCGACGACGGCCGCATTCACGCCACGTTCAACCAGACCGTCGCCCGCACGGGACGGCTGAGCTCCGACCGCCCCAACCTGCACAACGTCCCCATCCGCACCGAGGAGGGCAAGCGCTTCCGCCGGGCGTTCATCCCGGCCGAGGGCTGCCGGTTCCTCGTCGCCGACTACAACCAGATCGAGCTTCGCGTCATCGCCCACCTGGCCGACGACCCCGGGCTCATCGACGCGTTCGCGTCGGGCCACGACATCCACAACGCCACCGCGGCGCGCATCTTCGGCGTCGAGCCGGCCGGCGTCACCACGGCCATGCGGTCGAAGGCAAAGATGGTGTCGTACGGGCTCGCGTACGGCATGGAGTCCTATGGGCTCGGCCAGCGGCTCGGCATCCCCACCGAGGAGGCGGCGCTGATCCTCGCCGCGTACTTCGAGGCGTTCCCCAACGTGCGCGACTACATGGAGCGCACCGTGGCCGAGGCGCGCGACCGCGGCTACACCGAGACGCTCTTTGGCCGGCGGCGCCAGATACCGGAGCTTTCGTCGTCGAACTTCCGAATCCGCCAGGCCGGCGAACGCCAGGCGATGAACGCCGGCATCCAGGGCCTCGCCGCCGACATCTTCAAGGTCGCGCTCGTGCGCCTCGACCGCGCCCTGGAGGAGGCCGGCTCCGAGAGCCGCCTGGTGCTGCAGGTGCACGACGAGGTGATCCTCGAGGTGCCGCCACACGAACAGGACGACGTCGGCGAGCTCACGCTCCACACCATGCAGCACGCGTGCGAGCTCGAGGTCCCGCTCGAGGTCAACCTCTCGTGGGGCGACTCCTGGGCCGACGCCAAGGGCTGACTGCTTAGCTGTGAGCAAGCAGTGGCCCGAGATGGCCGAGTTCATGGGGGCGGCCTACCTGCGGTACTCGTTCACCAAGGGCACGGAGCAGGAGGTCGCGTTTCTCGCCGGCGTGCTCGGGCTCGAGGCGGGCCAGCGCGTGCTCGACGTCGGCTGCGGCCCTGGCCGGCATGCTCACGCGCTGGCCCGTCGGGGGATCGAGGTCGTCGGGGTCGACCTGTCGCCGCGGTTCGTCGAGTTGGCGCGCGCCGGAGCGCCGGCGGGTGCGACCTTCGAGTGCCTCGACGCCCGCCGGCTTCCTTACGAGTCCGAGTTCGACGCCGCGCTGTCGCTGTGCCAGGGCGCCTTCGGGCTCGTGCCGGGCGAGGACGGCGACGTGCTCGCCGGTATCGCCCGCGCCCTGCGTTCGGGCGGGCGGCTGGCACTCTCTGCGTTCTCGTCGTACTTCGCCGTGCGCTTCCTCGAGGAAGGAGACACCTTCGACGCGGGCGCAGGCGTGAACCACGAGCACACGCGTGTGCGCAACGAGTCGGGCGAGGAGGCGGGCTTCGACCTCTGGACGTCGTGTTTCACGCCACGCGAGCTGCGGCTCCTCGCCGAGCGCACCGGCCTCACACCGGTGGAGCTGTGGTCGGTGGCGCCCGGTGCCTACGCGAGCGATCCGCCGGACCTCGAGCATCCCGAGCTCCTCTTGATCGCGCTGAAGAACGGCACATGAGGTACGATGACGACGCTCCGAGAATGCCCACGGGGGGACGGAGCAAGCCCGGAAAAGAAAGCGATCGACCAACCATGTCCGACCTCGACCCAATCACCACCGACGAGCCCACTGCCGAGAAGCCGGCAGACGCTCCCGACACCGCCGGTGAGTACACCCCGCGGCAGGTGGTGATGGACGACCTCGGCGACATGTCCTTCGAGGATGCCATCGCCGGGACGATCGTCCTGTTCGACGACGGCGACATCGTGAAGGGCACCGTCGTGAAGGTCGACAACGACGAGGTCCTGCTCGACATCGGGTTCAAGTCCGAGGGCGTCATCCCGGCCCGGGAGCTGTCGATCCGCCACGACGTCGACCCGCACGAGCTGGTCTCCGTCGGCGACGAGATCGAGGCCCTGGTCCTCCAGAAGGAGGACAAGGAGGGTCGCCTGATCCTGTCCAAGAAGCGGGCCCAGTACGAGCGGGCCTGGGGCACGATCGAGAAGATCAAGGAGTCCGAGGGTGTCGTCAAGGGCCCGGTCATCGAGGTGGTCAAGGGCGGTCTGATCCTCGACATCGGCCTGCGCGGCTTCCTGCCGGCGTCGCTCGTCGAGCTGCGTCGTGTGCGCGACCTGCAGCCCTATGTCGGGCGGGAGCTCGAGGCGAAGATCATCGAGCTCGACAAGAACCGCAACAACGTGGTGCTGTCACGGCGGGCGTGGCTCGAGGAGACGCAGAAGGAGCAGCGCGAGGAGTTCCTGGAGAACCTGAAGCCGGGCGAGGTGCGGAAGGGCATCGTCTCCTCGGTGGTCAACTTCGGCGCCTTCGTCGATCTGGGCGGCATGGACGGCCTCGTTCACGTGTCGGAGCTGTCGTGGAAGCACGTCGACCACCCCTCGAGCGTCGTGCAGGTGGGCGACGAGATCGAGGTGCAGGTGCTCGAGGTCGACCTCGAGCGCGAGCGCATCAGCCTCTCGCTCAAGGCCACGCAGCAAGACCCGTGGCAGGAGTTCGCCAGCAACCACCGGGTCGGCGAGCTCGTCTACGGCCGGGTCACCAAGCTCGTGCCGTTCGGAGCGTTCGTGCAGGTGGGCGACGGCATCGAGGGCCTGGTGCACATCTCGGAGATGGCGGAGCACCACGTCGACCTGCCCGAGCAGGTCGTCACGCCGGGTGAGGAGCTCTGGGTCAAGATCATCGACCTCGATCTCCAGCGCCGGCGGATCAGCCTGTCGATCAAGCAGGCGGCCGAGGGCGGCGAGGTGGCCGAGGAGTACAAGGAGCACTTCGGCGAGCACGCGTACGACGAGCACGGCAACTACGTCGGCGTCGCCACCACCTTCGAGCCCGAGACCGAAGCGCAGGCGGCGTGGGCCGACCTCGCGGCCGAGTACTCGACCGGCGCGACGCCGAGCCCGTCCGAGCCCGAGCAGTAGACACCGCGGCGACGGGTCGAGGGCGCCTGCGCCCGCCCACCACCGAGTCGCTCTTCGTCGCCGCCTTCGTCCTGTTCGGCTTCCGGCTGGGCGCCCGCAGCATCTCCGACAACTCCACGCTGCTCCACCTGCGCACCGGTATCGACATGGCCGCGGGACGCGGGATCCCGCACGCCGACCCCTACTCGTACACGGCCCACGGCGTCCGCTGGGTCGTGGAGAGCTGGCTGGCCGAGTTGAGCTACGGCTGGGCGCACCGGATCGGCGGCCTCCACCTGGTCGTGCTCGAGCAGGCCGCGCTCATGGCGCTGCTCGCCGGCCTGATGGCCACGCTCGCTCGCGCCGGCACTCCTCTGCGCACGGCGCTCGCGGCCGGGGTGGCCGTGGGCGCCGGCGTGGCGTGGTGGACGCCCCGGCCGCTGCTGTTCGGGCTCGTGGGCATGGCGTTGACCGTGCTCGTGGTGGAGCGCCGGGCGTCGCCCTGGTGGCTGGTGCCGATCGTCTGGGTGTGGGCGAACACCCACGGCTCGTTCGCCCTGGGCCTGCTGTGGCTGTTCGCCCGCCTGGTCGGCCAGTGGCTCGACCGCGACGACGCCTCGCCTCGTTACGTGCTGGGCTTCGCGGGCGGGCTCGTCGCCGCGCTCGTGAACCCCTTCGGGCCCCGGCTGCTGACGTTCGCCGCGACGCTCGGCCAGAAGCGCGCCGTCTTCCGGGGCATCGTCGAATGGCACTCGCCGAACTTCCAGAACGGCGACGGCCTCTTCACGCTCGTCTTCCTCGGCGCCGCCCTCGTGATCCTGCTTCGTAAGCGCGTGCCGTGGCGCGACCTGCTCCCGGTGGTCGGTTTCGTGGCCCTGGGGCTGCTGGCGCTGCGCAACCTCCCCGTCGCTGCCATCGTCATCGCGCCTGCGCTCGGCCGCAGCCTGCAGCCGGAGCAGGAGTCGTCGCGCGGTCGCCCGCGGCTCAACTGGGCCTTTGTCGCAGTCATCGCCGGCGCCATGGTGCTGTTCGCCGCCGCGTCACAGTCGCACCAGGCCCTCGACCTCGGGAGCTACCCGGTCGCCGCCACGCGGTACCTCGACCGCGAGGGGCTTCTGCGAGCGCCCCACCGGCTTGCCCACCAGGACATCGTCGGCGACTACCTCATTCTCTACTACTACCGCCGCGGGGCCCGGGTGTTCGTCGACGACCGCTACGACATGTACCCGGCCCGGGTCTCCGACGACTACACGGACCTGCTGCGGGTGAGGAGCGATCCCGAGCAGGTGCTCGACCGGTACCGCGTCGACGTCGTGCTGTGGGCCGACGGCCAACCGCTCGTCACCGTGCTCCTGCACGAGGGCTGGCACCGTGCGTTCGCTCGCAGCG
>VAXF01000150.1 GCA_005888395.1 Actinomycetota bacterium
CGCGGAGCTCGCGCGCCGCGGCCTCGGCTTCGGCGTCGAGCCGTTTCTCGTCCTCCCCGAGCGACCGGCTTTCCGCCGACAGCCGTTCGGCGGTCGCCTCGTCACCGCCGCGACGCGCCTCGCCGACCTGCTTCGACAACGCCTTGACGCGGGCCCGGACGTCGTCGCGCTGCCGCGCCCGCTCCCGCTGCAGAACGTCGAGAGCTGCGGCGCGGTCGAGGTCCGTCGTGTCGACGCCGCGTCGCGCAACAGCGGCCCTGAGGGCGTCGAGGTCGGTACGCAGGCGCCTGGGGTCGAGCACTGTGCCTTCCTTTCCCGGCGGGGCCCCAACCCCGCCTCCTCGCCGAAACGGGGACCCCCAACCCCGTTCGGCGCCGTGGACGGACGGTAGCGTGCCCGCCCGTGCCCGCCGTCGAGGTTACGGACCTGGTGGTGCGCTACGACACGGTCACTGCGGTCGACGGCGTGTCGTTCACGGTCGACGCGGGCGAGCTCGTCGCGCTACTGGGACCCAACGGGGCGGGCAAGACCAGCACCGTCGAGACGCTCGAGGGCTACCGGGTCGCGAGCGGCGGCCGGGCGCGCGTGCTCGGTCTCGACCCGCGACGCGACCATGCCGAGGTCGCCCGGCGGATCGGCGTGATGTTGCAGCGCGGCGGGGTGTACCCGGTCATGCGCCCCCTCGAGGCTCTCCGGCTGTTCGCCGCCTACTACGACGAGCCCGCGGATCCCGACCAGCTGCTCGACCGGGTCGGGCTGCGCGGCGTCGCCGGCACGCCCTACCGCCGGCTCTCCGGCGGCGAGCAGCAGCGTCTGTCGCTCGCCCTCGCTCTCGTCGGCCGGCCGGAGGTGGCCTTTCTCGACGAGCCCACCGCCGGCATGGACCCCGCCGCCCGCCGCACCCTCTGGGACGTGGTGCGCGAGCTGCGGGCCGGCGGCGTCTGCGTGCTACTGACGACCCACTACCTCGAGGAGGCGGAGCGCCTCGCCGACCGCGTGGTCATCGTCGACCACGGCCGGATCGTCGCCGAGGGCACCCCCGCCGAGCTGATGGCAGGAGGCGGCGACGAGGTCCGTTTCGCCGCGCCGCCGCACGTCGACATGGCCGCGCTCGCCGAGCGCGTCGGCGGCGCCGTCGAGGAGGTCGCTCCCGGCGAGTACCGGGCCGGTGTCGCGCCTACGCCTGCCAACGTGGCGGCGATCACCGCCTGGCTGGCGGAACGGGACCTTCCCCTCGCCGACCTGCGCGCCGGGCGCCAGACGCTCGAGGACGTGTTCCTCCGTCTCACGCGGGACGAGGCGTGAGAAGACTGCGCGCTCAGACGCGCGCCGAGGTCGTCATGACCCTTCGACGCGGCGAGTCGGTACTGCTCACCCTGGGCATCCCGGTAATGCTGCTCGTGTTCTTCTCGCTGGTCGACGTGCTCCCCACCGGCCGGAAGCACCCGGTCGACTTCCTCGCCCCCGGCGTGCTCGCGCTCGCGGTGATGTCGACGGCGATGGTCGGGCTCGGCATCGCCACCGGGTTCGAGCGCCAGTACGGCGTGCTCAAGCGCCTCGGCACGACGCCGCTCGGCCGGCCGACGCTGCTGGCGGCCAAGACGACGGCGATCCTCGCCGTCGAGCTCGTGCAGGTCGCTGTGCTCGTGCCGATCGCGCTGGCGCTCGGCTGGCACGCGGGCGGCAACGCCGCTCTCGCGCTGGTCGCGGTGCTGCTCGCGACCGCCGGCTTTGCCGGGCTCGGGTTGACGATGGCCGGGACGCTGCGGGCCGAGACCGTGCTGGCCGCCGCCAACGGCCTCTACCTGCTGCTGCTGCTGCTCGGCGGCATGGTCGTGCCCCTGTCGAAGCTGCCGAGCGGCCTGCGCGCCGTCGCCCGAGCCCTGCCGGCCGCCGCGCTCTCCGACGCGCTCCACGGCGCGCTCGCCGCCGGCCACCACGTGCCCGGCCGGGCCTGGTTGGTGCTGCTGGCCTGGGCCGTCGCCGCCCCCCTCGTGGCCGCCGTCACCTTCCGCTGGGAGTGACTGCTTGCAGTCAGGCGGCCGGCGGTGGACCGACCTGCTTGAGCTCGCGCTCGACGTCCTCCCAGAGCAGCGCGCCCTCGCCGCGCTCCTCCTGGTAGGCCCAGCGGAAGAAGATCGAGGCGATGAAGCCCCACAGGATGAACCCGCCGCCGACCTTCATCAGCAGGCCCGCGACGCGCTGGTCGTCGATCGTCGTGATCCCCCACAGCTTCGGCAGGTGGGCGTAGGCCTTGTAGAGCGGGCCGTCGGAGAGCGTGAGGAACGACGCCGGCACCGTCGGCACCAGCGACTGCAGGAACAGGTAGAACATCTGCGCCGCGGCGTTGAGGCGCGGCAGCTCGGGCAGCGGGCTGAGCACCGGGAACCACATCAGCGTCGCCGTGGTCATGAGCAGCGCATGCAGCCCGAAGTGCGCCCACTCGTCGTGCAGCGACACCGTCACCATCGCCGGCCAGTGGGTGACGACGATCGTGACGTTGAAGAGAACCAGGGCGACGAACGGCTTCGTCAACCGGCGCATGATCGGCATGAGACGGAACCGCTCGAGCGCGCCCCGCGCCAGCCAGTCGGGCGTACCGAGGAGCAGCAGCGGCGGCGCGACGAGCGACAGCAGGATGTGCTGGACCATGTGCACGCTGTAGAGCGAGCGCTCGGCGATGTCGTGGATGGGCCAGTCGGCGGCGACCCACGTCGCCACCACCCCGGCAGAGAACGTGACCACCTGGGCGCGGCTCGCCCGCTCCCCTTCCGGACGGAAACGCCGCAGCCCCACGAGGTACAGCCCTTCCATGGCCGCCACGACCAGCCAGACCGTGGGGTGGACGTGCCAGGGTGGGAAGCGGGCGCGCGCGACGGCGAGCACCCCGACGGTCATTGCGACGCCGTGGGGCTCGGCACGTTGACGTGCGGCGTCACGTGCCGGTTGGTGAGGAAGACGCCGAAGGAGAGCAGCACGATCGTGTAGACGGTGATGGCGAGTGCGATGCCGGTGATGAAGACCCGCCTGAACAGCCGGCTGTCGAAGCGCAGGTGCATGAAGAAGGCGGCGACGAGCGAGAACTTCACCACCGCCATCACCAACAGGATGACCACCATCGCCAGCTTGGCGAGGCTCAGGTAGTACACCGTCACCTCGGCGGCAGTGACGATCGCCAATGCAATGGCGATCTGGATGTAGCGCCACTCCGAGGGGTGCGCGTGCTCCTCGGCCGGGACCGGGTGCTCGTCCGACGGCGACGGCTGGGTGGCGGTGTCGGTCATCAGCTCGGGATCAGGTAGACGACGGTGAAGATCACGATCCACACCACGTCGACGAAGTGCCAGTAGAGGCCTATGAGCTCGACGGTCTCGGCGTTCTCGGGCCCGAGCTTCCCCCGCAGCGACAGCCCGAACAGCGAGAGCAGCATCACGATGCCGATGGTCACGTGGGCGCCGTGGAAGCCGGTGAGAACGAAGAAGCTGCTGCCGAAGAGGTTGGTGTGCAGGGTGAGGCCCTGGCGCACGAACGACGTGAACTCGTAGGCCTGCCCACCGACGAAGGTCATGCCCAGGAGCGCGGTGGCGAGCAGCCACACCCGCATCCGGCGGGTGTCGCCGCGCTGCACGGCGGCGAGGGCGAGCACCATCGTGAGGCTGCTCATCAGCAGCACGAACGAGCTCACCGACGTGTAGGGGATGTCGTAGATCTGGTGGGGATAGGGCCCCACGATGCTGCGCCCGCGGTAGAGCAGGTAGGTCGAGATCAGGGCACCGAAGAGCAGGCACTCGGAGGCCAGGAACGCCCAGACCGCGAGCTTGACGTTGGACAGTCCCGTGCTCGTGGCATGCGGTGTGGCCTCGTGTGTGCGAGTCGTCGCGGCACTCGTGGCGAGAGCGCTCATTCTGAGCCGCCTTCCGTACCGCCGGCGGTGAGCGCCGGGACGGGCTCGGGCTCGCCGTCGCCGTCGGGGTGGTCGGGCTCGCCATGGGCCTCGATCTCGACCTCGGGCTCCGTCGGCGGCTCGAGCGCCCACGCGTACACGCCGGTCAGCAGCACCAGCAGGCCGATCACGTCGACCCAGATGAGGTGGTAGATGAGGCCGTAGCCGATGATCGGCAGCCCGAGCGCCGCCACGAGCGGGAAGTACGACGGCGAGGGCATGTGCACGTGGACCTCGCCCGCCTCCTGATCCTCCTCGGTAGAGGCTACGGGCGGCACCGGCATGACCTTGCCGTCCTCGTCCTCGACGTACTTCCGGCGCCAGAGGTCGTCGCGCGAGTGGACCACGGGGATCTCGGCGAAGTTGTAGGGCGGCGGCGGCGACGACGTGGCCCACTCGAGGGTGCGGGCGTCCCATGGGTCGTCGCCCGCGGCGACCTGCGCCCGCTTGCTCCGCCACACGTTGACGATGAACAGGAACACGGAGAAGGCGATGATGAAGGCGCCGATCGTCTCGATGAAGTTCCACGTGCTCCAACCCATCCCCGGCGCGTACCGGTAGATCCGGCGCGGCATCCCCTGGAGCCCCAGGATGTGCATGGGCCCGAAGGTGGCGTTGAAGCCGATGAGCATCAGCCAGAACTGGACTTTGCCGATGCGGTCGTTGAGTGAGTAGCCGAACACCTTCGGCCACCAGTAGTAGAAGCCGGCGAAGAGCCCGAACATCGAGCCGCCGAACAGCACGTAGTGGAAGTGGGCGACGATGTAATAGGTGTCGGTCTGCTGCGTGTCGGCGGGCACGATCGAGTGGGTGACGCCGCTGAGCCCGCCGATGACGAACATCGTCACGAAGCCGACGGCCATCAGGAAGGGCGTCTTCGCTCTGACCGAGCCGCCCGCGATCGTTGCCAGCCAGTTGAAGATCTTCACGCCCGTGGGCACGGCGATGAGCATGGTCGATATGGCGAAGCCCGACGTCGCGACCGGCCCGAGACCGGCGGCGAACATGTGGTGGGCCCACACACCCCATCCCATGAAGCCGATGGCGATGCCGGAGAACACGACGAACGGGTAGCCGAAGAGCGGCTTCCGGCTGAACACCGGTAGCACTTCGGACACGACACCCATCGCCGGCAGGATGAGGATGTAGACCTCCGGATGGCCGAAGAGCCAGAAGAGGTGCTGCCAGAGCAGCGGATCACCCCCCGCGCTGACGTTGAAGAAGTTGGTGCCGAAGAGCCGGTCGAACGTGAGCAGCACGAGGGCCACGGCGATCACTGGCATGGCGAACAGCAGGAGGAAGTTCACGACCAGCGTCATCCACGTGAACACGGGCATGCGCATGAAGCTCATCCCGGGCGCGCGCATATTGATGATGGTGACGATCAGGTTGACGGCGCTCGTGAGCGACGCGATGCCAAGGATCTGGATGCCGAGGACGTAGAAGTCGATGTTGTGGCCCGGGGCGAACTGGTGCGCGCTGAGCGGCGCGTAGTTGAACCAACCGCCATTGGGTGCCCCGCCCAGCAGGAAGCTGCTGTAGAGGAAGAGCCCGCCGATGACGAAGACCCAGTAGCCGAAGGCGTTGAGGCGCGGAAAGGCCACGTCGCGGGCGCCGATCTGCAGCGGGACGATGTAGTTGGCGAAGCCGTTCGAGAGGGGCATCACCACCAGGAAGATCATGGTGAGCCCGTGCATCGTGAAGATCTGGTTGTAGGCCTCGGCGCTGAGCACGTGGCCGTTGGGCCGGGCCAGCTGGAGCCGGATGAGCAGCGCCTCCAGCCCGCCGACGATGAAGAAGACGAACGCCGTGGCGCCGTAGAGGATCCCGATCTTCTTGTGGTCGATCGTGGTGAACCAGCTCCACGCGCCCGTGGTGGCGTGCGGACGGCGGAGGGCCGCCGCCGACGGGGCGGCCGTCTCGACGAGGGTCGCTTCGGCGATCGGTTCGCGCTCGACGATGGCCATCCGGGTCTCCCTTGCTCCTTGCTACTTCAGCGTTTCCAGATAGGCGACCAGCTTGGCGATCTCGTCCTCGGTGAGATGCAGGTTCGGCATCCTCGATCCCGGCTTCTCACCCGGGGGATCACGCAGCCACGCGGCCAGATTCTGCGGTGACATCGCGAAGATGGCGCCGGCGAAGGTGGTGCGGCTCTGGAGATGGGTGAGGTTCGGGCCGACGTTGCCCTCCG
>VAXF01000117.1 GCA_005888395.1 Actinomycetota bacterium
CATCGACGTCGTCGACGTGGATGCCGCGGGCGGCCACGTCGGTCGCGACCAGCACGGGGAGCTTGCCCGCGCTGAACTCGCCGAGGGCCCGCTCGCGCGCCGTTTGGCGGAGGTCACCGTGAATGGCCGCGGCGCGGATGCCCTCGCGCCGGAGCTGGTCGACGAGACGGTCGGCGCCCCGCTTGGTGCGGACGAACACGAGCGTGCGCGACGACTCGCGCCCGATGGCCGCGGCCACCTTGACCCGGTCGAGCTTGTGCACGGCGAGGAAGCGATGGGTCATCTCGTGGACGGTGACCCGGGTCGACGCCACCTCGTGGTGGACAGGCTCGTGCAAGTAGCGGCGGACGAGGACGTCGACGTCACGATCGAGGGTCGCAGAGAACAGGAGCGTCTGGCGGCGGTTGTCGAGCTGGCGCAGGATGCGCTCGACCTGCGGCATGAAGCCCATGTCGGCCATGCGGTCGGCCTCGTCGATCACGAGCATCTCGACGTCGCCCAGCGCGATCGTCTTACGGGCCGCCAGGTCGATCAGGCGTCCGGGAGTGGCGACGGCCACGTCGACGACGCGCCTGAGCGCCCGCTCCTGACGCTCGATGGGCGTGCCGCCGTAGAAGGGGGCGACGTGGAGTCCGACAGCCTTGGCCGGCGGCACCAACACGTCGACCACTTGCCGGGCGAGCTCGCGCGTGGGCACGAGCACGAGCGCCCGCGGTCGCCCGGGCGCCGAGCCGCGCTCGGTGCGTTGGAGCATCGGCAGCCCGAAGGCCAGCGTCTTGCCCGAGCCGGTCGCGGCCTTGCCGCAGACGTCGGCGCCGTCGAGCGCGTCGCGGATGGTGAGCTCCTGGATGGGGAATGGTTCGGTGATGTCGTGGACGGCGAGCGCCGCCACGAGCTCGGCGCGCAGGCCGAGCTCGGCGAAGGAAGTCAGTGTGTGCTCCTCGAGTCGTGTGGCCTGCCTCGGGCGTTCCGCGAGGACAACTCGGGAGAGCGATGAGGTGGGCCGCGATCCGGACAGTCCGTGATCGGGTGAAACCTCAGCGTAGCAGGCCGATCAGGCGGCCTGGTGCAACTCCACGAGGTTGCCGGCGGGATCGTTGAGGAACGCCTGGCGTCCCGTGCCGACCGGAGACGCGTCGCTCACCGTGACACCCCGCGAGCGCAGGTCGGAGATGACGGCGTCGAGGTCGTCGACGAGCAGCGCGAAGTGCTGGCCGCGGGCAGGCGGCGGCTCCGACTCGATGAGATGCACCTGCTGGCCGCCGGCGTCGAGCCACGCGCCGCCGATGCCGAGGTCGGGCCGGTCGTCGCGCACCGAGAGCCCGAGCACGTCGACGTAGAACCGCACCGCCTCGTCGACGTCGGCGACGTTGAGTGACACGTGGTGGACGGCGAGCGCCCTCACGACCCCCTCGCTCTCACGCGTGCATTCTTCCTCATGTCCCGGCGAGGCGGGCGACGAGGGGCGACATGGCCTCCCAGCTGTCGCCGTCGAAGCCGATGTAGGAGAAGCCCCACTCCTCTCGCCGGCGCACGAGCTCGTCGGCCATCCAGTCGAGTGTTCCGATCAAGGTATAAGGCACGTGGAGGGCCTCGTCGGGCGAGATACCGAATGCGGGCGCCATCGCCTCCGCGATCGAGCTGGGGTCGTCGGTGACGAGGCAGAAGCCCACGAGCACGTTGAGCTCGATCGCGTCGAAGCGCGCGCCGGCCGCCTCGCGTACCCAGCCGATCTTCTCGGTCGTCTTGGCGGGCGTGAGGTTGGGCGCGGTCTCGGGGCCGCCGAGGCCCTCGCGGAGGTCGGGGTTGACGCCGACGATGTCGGCCTCCTGCGCGGCGATCGACAGCATCCGCCGCCCGCCGCCGCCGATGACGATCGGCGGCCGCGGTCGCTGCACCGGCGACGGCGTGCCGTCGTGGCCGGTGATCGTGTAGTGGCGGCCCTCGAACGTGAGCGAGCCCCCGCCGAGCAGCCCCTTCAGCACCGCGACCGCTTCGTGGAAGCGCTCGACGCGCGTCGCGGGAGGGTCGTACACGATGCCCGACTGCTCGTAGTCGGTGCGCATCCAACCGGCGCCGACCCCGAGCTCGAGCCGCCCGTCGGACAGCAGGTCGAGGGTAGCGGCCTCCTTGGCCAGCAGCAGCGGGTGGCGGTAGTCGTTGGCGAACACGAGCGTGCCGATGCGCAGTGTGGTGGTGGCGTCGGCGACGGCCATCATCGCCGGCACCGGCGCGAGCTGGTCGCCGAAGTGGTCGGGCATCGTCAGTGTCGAGTAGCCGACGTCCTCGACCTTGCGCGCCGCCTCGGCCCACTCGCGGCCCGACCCGGCCTTGGCCAGCTGGGCCGCGAAGCGAAAGTGGTGGTTGGCGGCCACCGGTCAGCCCACGTCCCAGCCGAGCGGGAGCTGGGCCAGCCCGCGCAGCGTGAAGCTCGGCCGCCATCGGGGCCGCCGGGTGGTGAGCCAGCGACGGATGGAGCCGGTCACGGGGCGCATCCTGTCAGTTCCACGGGAGGGCGGCGCGGGTCGCCCAGTAGCTCTCGGCGGGCTCGGTCAGCGTCTCGAGCTCGCGCGCGACGGTGTCGTCCCAGGGCACGTCGAGAGCGACGAGATTGGCGCCGAGGTGCGCGGGCGTCGCGGCGCCACTGAGCACGACGTCGGCCCACGGCTCGGCGAGGACGGCGGCGATGGCCACAGCGTCCGGCGTGGTCCCCAGCCGGCGGGCGACGCGCACCAGCGGTTCGGGCGCGCCGCGGTCGGCGAGGCGACCGTTGGCGACCGCTTCCTTGACCACGACGCGCAGGCCGGCCGCCTTGGCTTGCGCCAGCGCGGCGCCGGCCGAGCGCTCGTGCACGTTCCACGTCGCCTGCACGGCGTCGAAGCCACCGACCTCGAGGGCGCGTTCGATCGTGGCGGCCTGCTCCGTCCCGGTGACGGTGAGCCCCACGGCCACGCCGGCGGCGCGCAGCGCGGCCAGCTCGGACCGGAGCTCCTCGTCCTCGAGCACCCCGCTGCTCACCGTGGCCGAGTGGACCTGGTAGAGCGACAGCCACGGGCCGAGGAGCGAGCGGGTCTCGGCGAGCTGGCGCCGGAACGTCGCGACAGAGAGGTCCTTCACCTCGGGTGGGTCGGCCTGCACCTGCCAGCCGGCCGTGTACGTGTAGCCCCACTTCGACGCGATCGTGACGTCGCCGGGCCCGAGCCCGCGGCGCTCGAGCCACGAGGCGAGGAACTCCTCGGCCCGCCCGTAGGAGCGGGCGGCGTCGAAGTGGCGGACGCCCGCGTCGTGTGCGACGTCGAGCACGGTGTGGGCGCGGCGCTCGAGCGCCCGGACCGAGCGGTTTGGACCGAGGTCGTCACCGTGACCGAGCGTGAGGTAGCCGGGACGGCCGAGGGCCGCGAGGCCGAGCCCGATCCGCACGGCCCCGATCGTACGAGTGGCTCTGCCGTTCGAGTGGCGGTGCCCGGCGCCCTCTAGCATTTCCCCGTGGCGCGTACGGGGGAGGACGTCGGCGACTACTTCGCGTACCTGGCCTCGATCGTGGAGTCGTCCGACGACGCCATCATCGGCAAGACGCTCGACGGGACCATCGTGAGCTGGAACGCCGGCGCCGAGCGCCTCTACGGCTACACGCCCGAGGAGGCGATCGGGCAGCCGATCAGCATGCTGGCGCCTGCCGACCGCGACGACGAGGTGCCGGGCATCCTCGCCGAGATCCTCGCCGGGCGCCGGGTCGAGCACTACGAGACGCTGCGACGCCGGAAGGACGGCACGATCGTCGGCGTCTCGGTGACGGTCTCGCCCGTCCGCGACGAGACCGAGCGGGTGGTCGGGGCGTCGGCGGTGGCGCGCGACATCACCGACCGCCGGCGGGCCTACGAAGCCTCCGCCTACCTGGCCTCGATCGTCGAGTCGTCCGACGACGCCATCATCGGCAAGACGCTCGACGGGACCATCGTCAGCTGGAACGCCGGCGCCGAGCGCCTCTACGGGTACACGCCCGAGGAGGCGATCGGCCAGCCGATCAGCATGCTCGTGTCCGACAGCCGTGACGACGAGGTGCCCCAGATCCTTGCCGAGCTCGCCGCGGGCAGGTCGGTCGAGCACTACGAGACGATTCGGCGGCGCAAGGACGGCAGCCGCGTCGACGTCTCTCTGACGGTCTCGCCGATACGCGACGCCACAGGCAACGTCACCGGCGCGTCGGCGGTGGCGCGCGACATCACCGACCGCCGGCGGGCCGAGGAGGCCCGGCGGGCCCAGGCCCTCGAGCTCAACGACGACGTCGTGCAGGGCCTCGTCGCCGCCCAGTACGCCTTCGAGCTCGGGCGCGCCGAGGAGGCGGAACGGTCGGTGCGGGCGACGCTCGCCGCCGCCCGGCGCATCGTCGCCGACCTGTTCGGCTCGCACGCGTCCCGCCCCGGCGACTTCCAGCGGAGCCGGCCCACCGAGCTCGGCTGACCGCGGGATACGGTTTCGGCCGACCGCGATTGGGGAGGACGAGCACATGAGGAAGTTCTCGGTGCGGCCTGTGTTGACGCTGCGCGGGCGCAAGTTCAAGGGACTGCGAGGTTGGGCCGGGAAGCCGTTGCACCCGCCGCTGACCGACTTCCCGGTCACGGCCTATGTCCTCGCTGCCGCCTTCGACGTGATCGCCGCCGCCGGCCGTCGTCACGGCTTCGCCCCCGACTTCTTCCACGCCGGCACCTACGTCTTCATCGGCGGTGCCGGCGTGTCGCTGCTGGCCGCCCTCACCGGGTACTGGGACTGGCTCAAGTCGTCGGAGAAGGGCACCCAGGCCCGGCGCACCATCAACACCCATGCCTGGATCATGATCACGGTGACGGTGCTGGCGATCGTCGACATCGCCATCCGGCTGTCCACGTACCACACGCGCGGCTACCCCAACATCGCCACGCTGATCCTGTCCCTCGCCGTCGCCGGCCTCGTCTCGATCGGCGCCACCTACGGGGGGAGCCTCGTCTACGACTACGGCTTCAACGTCGAGACGGCCGGCGACCACCCGGTCTGGCACGTCTCGGAGGAGGATGTCTTCCCCGGTTCCCACTGACCGACAGCTGACAGACGTGTCAGGTTCGTCGTAGGCTGTCCCGGGATCGGACTCGGGAGGCAGGGTGGCAGTCCAGGACACGACGACCGGGGTCGACGTCGAGGCGGTCCTGTTCACGCAGGAGGCCGCCGACGACCCGCACGCCGGCTACCGCACGCTCCTCGAGCGGTGCCCGGTGGCGAGGGCCGAGGGATTCGGCGGCGAGCCCGCGGTGTACATCTCGGGCTACGAGGACGTGCTCTGGGCGCTGCGCCATCCGGAGGTGTTCGCGTCGGCCGGCGCGATGGAGCTCGGCGAGCAGCCGCTGATCCCGCTCCAGGTCGACCCGCCGCGGCACACGAAGTACCGGCGGCTCCTCAACCCCGAGTTCGTGCCCCGCAAGGTGGCCGAGCTCGAGCCCGACGTGCGCGTGCTCGTCAGCTCGATCATCGACGAGTTCGCCGACCGCGGAAGCTGTGACTTCCACGAGGAGTTCGCCACGCCACTGCCGTCGACGATCTTCCTGCGCCTCATGGGGCTGCCGCTCGACGACCTGCCGATGTTCCTGCAGTGGCGCGACAACTCCATCAGGCCCGACGTGGCGCCGGGCGACTTCGAGGCCGCGGACCGCATCCGGCACGAGACGGCCAAGTCCATCAACGTCTATTTCGAGCAGGCGCTCGACGACCGGCTGCGGGAACCGAGCGACGGCCTGCTCAGCCAGCTCGTGCGCGCCGAGATCGACGGCGAGCGCCTGACGCGCCGGGAGCTGCTCGGCATCTGCCACCTGCTGCTGCTCGGCGGCCTCGACACGGTGACGGCCACGCTCGACTGCATGATCGTCTACCTCGCGCAGCATCCCGACCGGCGCCGCCGGCTCGTCGACGACCCGAGCCTCATCGGCCCTTCGATCGAGGAGCTGCTCCGCCACCAGACGCCGGTGATGATGATCCCCCGCATCATCAAGGAGCCTACGACGATGCGCGGCGTCCGCCTCGAGACGGGCGACCGAGTGACGCTCCTGATCGGCGCGGCCAACGCCGACGAGTCGGCGTTCCCGGACTCCGGTGAGCTCGACCTGAGCCGGGATGCGAGCAAGCACCTTGCGTTCGGCGCGGGCAACCACCTCTGCCTTGGCCAGTACCTCGCCCGAATCGAGCTGCGGGTGGGCCTCGAGGAGTGGCACCGCCGCATTCCCGAGTACCGCATCGCCGACGGCGCCGAGATCCACTACTCGCCGGGCATCCGCCAGGCCAACCACCTGCCGTTGGTGTTCTGACCTCTACGGCCCGCCGGCGAACTCGACGGCGATGACGGTCGCGAGGTCGTCGAGCGCGGCCGGCGGGATGGCGATGCGCAGCTCGCCGACCGGGTCCTGGGTCAGCCGGTCGAGGACGCCGACGCGCTCGGACATCTCCAACGGGGTGCTCGACCCGAGCACGCGCGCCCCGCGCGCCCGCCGCGGATGCACGCCACGGACGGCGATCTCGTCGTAGGGTCGCATCAGCAGGTGGAGGTAGACGGTGTCGCCCCGCCGGGTCGTCGGACCGTAGAACTGCCAGGGCTCCAGCCCGGGCTCGACATCGTGGATGCTCTCGCCATGCGTCTGCATCCAGTTGCCGACGGCGGTCAGCCGCTCGATCTGTTCCGGCGGCAGTGAGCCGTCGCCGGTGGGGCTGACGTTCAGCAGCAGGTTGCCGCGCCGCGAGCGGACCTCGCACAGCGCGTGCACCAGCGAACGCGCCGGCTTGTAGTCGGTGTCGGACGGGCACCAGCCCCAGCTGTCGTTCATCGTCAGGCACGTCTCCCAACGCCGCGCCGGCGCCACCGCGGGCACGAACTGCTCGGGCGTGTCGAAGTCGCCGCAGCCCGGGAGCCGTTCGTTGACGAGGATCTCCGGCTGCAGCGATCGGATCAGGGCGTCGAGCTCGGCCGAGTGCCACTGGGCGGCGGAGCGCTCCCAGCCGCCGTCGAACCACAGCACATCGATCTGTCCGTAGTTCGTGAGCAGCTCGCGGACCTGGGCGAAGAGGTACTCCACGTAGCGCGCCCAACCCTCGGGCGAGGGTGACGGCGAGAGGCCGAACGAGTAGGGACGGGCCTCGTCGGTGAAGGCGGGGTAGTCGGGGTGTGACCAGTCGGACAGCGAATAGTAGAGGCCGACGCGCAGCCCTTCGGAGCGGAAGGCGTCGACGAACTCGCCGACGATGTCGCGGCCGAACGGCGAGTGCTCCACCGAGAACGTGGACACGGCCGTGTGGAACATGGCGTAGCCGCTGTGGTGCTTCGCCGTGAGCACGCCGTAGCGCATGCCTGCGTCACGGGCGTGGCGGGCGAGGGCGGGCGCATCCCACCGACGCGGATCGAACGTGGCGGCCGACGAGTGGTACTGCGCCACGGGCACGGCCTGGCATTTCGGGAGGGCGAACACGCCGCCGACCATCGGCCACGACAGCTCGAGACCCTGCTGGCTGGCGTGGTCCCAGTGCACGAACATCCCGAAGCCGGCGGCCTCGAACCAAGTGGGCGCGACGGGTTCGGCGGGCGCGATCACGAGATGGGAGCATCGCGCGGTGCCGGCAGGCGTGGTGACCCGTGCCCTGACCGCGGCGCTGGTCATCACCGCGGCCGCCACGCCCCAGGCCCAGGTGCGGTCGGAGCAGTCGCTCCCGGCCACGTTCAACCAGGGGGTTGCCCGCGTCCCCGGCGGATGGATCCTGTCGGGCACGAACTCGCCGGTGCCGTCCACCGACATCCTCGCCCGCACCGACGACGACCTCCACGTGCAGGCGACGTTGCCGTCGGCCATCCCGCCGCAGTGGAAGGCGCAGGGGTTCGACCACATCGGCGACATCGATGTGGTGGGCAACACGCTCTATGCGCCGTTCGAGCAACCCGACTACTCCAAAGGCCAGCAGGCGACGGCGCGCTACGACGCGACGACGTTGCTCTTCATCGACGCCGTGCAGCTACCACAGCACGAGAACTCCTTCGTGGCCATCGACCCGAAGTCGATGACTGCGTACTCGATGGACCACTTCGACGGCGACGCGCTGCTCCGCTACGACGTGCGCGCCGGCTGGAAGCCACTGCCGCCGCTCAAGATGTCGATGCTGCTGCACCACACGCAGGGCGCCGCAGTCGCGGCCGGCGCGGTCTGGATCTCGACCTCCGACGACCACAACGACATCTTCCGTGTCGACCTCGCGACCGGCCACGTCGACACCGTGGGGACGCTCGGCCACCCGGGCGGCGAGGGCGAGGGCATCGACGCCGCCGCGCTGCCGAGCGGCGCGCTCCACGGGCTCGTGATCGACCCCAACCTCACCACGGTCTGGCTCGTGCACTTCGCGCTCACGGCACCGGCGCCCGCCACGACGACGTCAACGACGACGGCCGGGGCCACGCGCCGTTCGTCTCGCGATCTGGCCGCTACCGGTGGGTCTGTGACGCTCGTATGGACGGGCGTGGCCGCGCTCGTGGCCGCGGCGGGGGTGGCTTCGGTCAGCAGGAGTAGTCGGCGTCGTAGCCGCCCGACTGGTACTGCACGTACCTGACGGCGCCGCCACTGAAGCTCGAGCTGCAGTAGCTCGGCGCGCTGGTGGCACTGCTCGCACCGGCGACCCAGTCGGGCACCGCGCTCGAGAGGTTCAGCCCGCCGGTGATCACGCCCCACTGGTAGCCGGTGGAGTAGACGCCGACGGTCACGCTCCGGCTCTGCAGGTAGGCGACCGCACCCCGGACGTCGGCGGCGTTGGTACTCAGGTCGCTGCTGTTCCAGCTGTTGGCGGTCTCGACGTCGAGCCACCACGGCACCGTGCCGGCCGCGGTCGCGCCGATCGCGGCAGTGGCGTCGGCGAACGAGTCCTGCGCCGCGTTCCAGCCGTAGTCGTACGAGCAGCCCGCGCTCCACGTGCCGTCACACGCCATCGGCGACGTCTGTCCCTTGGGCCAGTGGGTCGATACCGGCCCGGGGTTGCCGGTATTGGCGTAGAGCGAAGCCTTCGCGCCGGTCGTGGTCGACGACCCCGTCGCCCACTGGTACTCGCTCGCGAGACACGTGTTGGCCCTGTACGCCAGGCCCCCGTTCACGCCGACGACGCCGAACGCGGGTGCCGAGGGGTAGACGCCGCCACACTGCGGATACGAGATGTCGTAGCCCTGCGCCGCGGTGGTGCCGCCGCCGCCCGAACCGCCCCCTCCCTTGTGACCCTTCGACGCGAACGCGGGCGCGCCCGACGCGAGGACGACCGCGGCGGCCAGCGCGCCGAGGATCAGGGGACGAAGCATCTTCGTGGAGGTCCGCCGGTTCATGGTCAAACGGTAAGAACCGGCCACACGCCGCGTCGATAGCGAGAACGGGTGGTTTTGGGTGAACGGACGGACTAGTCACCAGCTACCACGAAGGGAATGCCGGCCGTCCGTCGCGCGTTATGTAGCGCGTGGACGAGACCCGCATGGCCACGCTGCCGCTCCTCCCGCTCACCACGGGCGTGGTGCTGCCGGGAATGGTCGTGACGATCGCGCTCGAGACCGACCAGGCCAGGGCCGCGTGGGCGGCGGCGTCGGAAGCCGAACGCCAGCTGCTGCTGGTGCCGGTCGTCGACGGCCGTTACGCGCGCGTCGGCACGGTCGCCGTCGTCGAGGACGCCGGTGACCTCCGCAGCGGCCTCCAGGCGCTGGTGGTCCGGGGTCTTCACCGGGCCGTGATCGGGAGCGGGGTGCCCGGCACCGGCGCCGCCCTGTGGGTGCAGATCGAGCCCGTCGACGAGCCGACGGCGACGGAGCGCGCCCGTGAGCTCGCTCGCGAGTACCGCGCCGTGGTCGAGAACATCCTCGAGTACCGAGGTGCCCGCCAGATCGGCGAGGCGCTGCGCGGCATCAGCGACCCGGGTGCCATGGCCGACACCGCGGGCTACTCGCCCGACCTGACGTTCGAGCAGAAGATCGAGGTGCTCGAGACGGTCGACGTCGAGGGCCGGCTCGAGCTGGTGCTGGCTTGGGCGCGTGAGGTGCTCGCCGACCTCAGCCTGAAGGATCGCATCCGGTCCGACGTCGCCGAGGGCATGGAGAAGACGCAGCGGGAGTTCCTGCTGCGCCAGCAGCTGGCGGCCATCCGCAAGGAG
>VAXF01000324.1 GCA_005888395.1 Actinomycetota bacterium
ATCCTGTTCTTCGCCCTGTTGCGCTTCATCGGCGCGTTCCGCCGGATCCGGCGCCGCGAACGCGAGGCCGACGATCCCGCGCCCCATCGCGAGGAGCGCCTCCTTCTCGCCGGCCTCGGCGGCGCGCTGGTCGCCTATGTCGGCCAGGCCAGCTTCAACGTGCAGCAGATCGGGCTTTCGGCGACGTTCTGGCTCCTCCTGGGAGTGCTGTGTGCGCTCACGATCGGAGTAGGGGTGCCGCTCACGCTGTCACCGGCGCGGCTCGTCCGCGTTGGCGACGGCGCGCGGGACGTCGTCGAAGAGGGAGAGCAGTCCGACAGCGCGCGGGCACAGACGACGCGTCCGCCTCTGCGCGAGCCCGTCGACACCGGGGTGTGGCTCGCCGGCGGATTCGTCGCGCTGTTCGTCGTCGTGTTCGGGTGGCTGGCGACCGGCCCTTACCGGGCCGACCACACCTATCGTGACGTGCTGGTCGACCGGAACCGGGCCGGCGCGGCCCAGCAGCAGAACGCAGCCGCGGCCCAGACCTTCGCCGACCGAGCCGACCGAGAGTTGCGCAGTGCCATCGCCGCCAACCCGTGGGAAGGCGACTACGTGGAGGCGTACGCCAGGTCGTTGAACGATGCGGCGAGCCGGGCGCTCGGCTCGGACCCCACGAGCCAGGACGCCCTGGCCATGCTGCGGAAGGCCCGCAAGCAGTCGGAGCGCGCACTCCGGCTCCAGCCCGACAACACCTACTACCTCGAGAGCCATGCAGCCCTCCTCGAGACCGTCCAGCGGTACGACAAGGCCGACACGACCGCCAAGGCGCAGGAGCGACGGGTTCTCGAACGCGCGGTACGGGTCAACCCCTGGCAACCGCGGTTCGCCCACGACCTGGCCGGTTACTTCGCCAACAGCTCGGAGATCCCGGCCGGGATCAGGGTGCTCGAGCGGGCGATCGTGTTCTCACCACGTGACACCTCGCTGCTCGAGCAACTTGGCACGTTCTACGACCACCAGGGCGAGACCGCCAAGGCTCGTGTCATCTGGCGGCGTCTGCTGCGCGTCGATCCCAAGAACGCGGCCGCCGCCAGGGCCCTCGGCACGAACCCGACCACCTCGACGAGCCCGACCGCCTCTACGAGCCCCAGCGTGTCGGGGGGTTGACGCGACGTGGCCGACCAGGCGACTGAGCGGCTGTCGATCGACGTTCCGCCGCAGCGGTGCTACGAGATCATCACCGACTTCGAGCAGTATCCGGCGTGGGCGCGCGACGTCAAGGAGGCGACAGTTCTCGAGTGCGACGAGGAAGGCCGTGCGACCGCCGTCGCCTTCCGAGTGGCGGCGATGGGCCGCAGCGCCCGCTACACCCTCGCCTATGACTACCATGCGCCGCCTCGACGGCCGCTACGTGTTCGAGCCGGTGAACGGCAGGACCGACGTCACGTACCACCTCGCGATCGAGCTGATCGTGCCCATCCCGGGCTTCATCAAGCACCGCGCCGAGCTCAAGATCATCGGTACCGCCCTCGACGAGCTCAAGCGGTGGGCCGAGGCGGGCCCGCCGGCCCGTGAGACGGCCACGGGCCGGTGAGGACGCTCCTCTTCACCGGCAAGGGCGGCGTGGGCAAGACCACCGTCGCGGCCGCGACCGCGCTGCGCTGTGCCGACGCCGGCCTTCGCACGATGGTGCTTTCCACCGACCCCGCCCACTCGCTCGGCGACGCTTTTGACCTGCCGCTCTCCTCGATGGGCACGCCGATCGCCGAGGGGCTCTGGGGCCAGCAGCTCGACGCGCAGGAACGCCTGGAGGACACGTGGGCCGACATACAGGCCTACGTGAAGCAGGTGCTCGACTGGGCTGGGGTCGACGCCATCGAGGCCGAGGAGCTGTCAGTGGTGCCGGGTCTCGACGAGATCTTCGCCCTCTCCGACATCAAGGCCTATGCTGCGTCCGACGCGTGGGACGTGCTCGTCGTCGACTGCGCGCCGACGGCGGAGACGTTGCGATTCCTGTCGCTGCCCGACGTCCTGTCGTGGTACATGGACCGCGTCTTCCCTGTGGAGCGCACGGTCACCCGACTGGTGCGGCCGCTGCTCGCACGTGTCACCAGCCTTCCGGTGGCCGGTGACGACGTGTTCGCCGCGGCCCGGCGCTTCTACGACCGGCTCGACGGCGTGCGCGAGTTGCTCACCGACCCCGAGCGTACGAGCGTGCGCCTGGTCGTCAACCCCGAGCGCATGGTCATCGCGGAGGCCCGGCGCACCCACACCTATCTCTCGTTGTTCGGCTACCGCGTCGACGCGGTGGTGGCCAACCGCCTCCTGCCCGACGCGATCAGCGACCCGTGGTTCAAGGCGTGGAAGGACGCCCACGCCGAGCACCTCGCCACGATCGAGGACGGGTTCGCGCCGGTGCCGGTGCTGCGAGCCGAGCTCGCGGCCGACGAGCTCGTCGGCGTCGAGCGGCTGCGCCTGTTTGCGGAGGAGCTCTACGGCGACGTCGACGCCGCTGCGGTCCTGCACCAGGGTGACTCGCTGCGCATCGACCGGAAGGGTGAGGGCTACCTGCTCACGCTCCCGCTGCCGTTCGTCGAGCGCGACGACCTCGAGGTCGGCCGGCGCGACGGTGAGCTGCTCGTGCGGGTGGGCGCGCACCGCCGGGCAGTCGTGCTGCCCGACTCCCTCCGGAAGCGGGCGGTCGCGACCGCGGCGCTGCGCG
>VAXF01000155.1 GCA_005888395.1 Actinomycetota bacterium
TGGTCGCGCTGGCGAGAGGCCACGGAGTGCCGGGTGCCCTCGTCCTGGCGGGCATCCTGTCGGCGGTCGCCGGGATGGCGGGCGGATGGCTGTCGTTGCACCGCCCACCGACATGAGCCATCTGGTCGTCGACGTCGGCACCAGCGGTGTACGGGCCGCGATCGTGCGGCCGGACGCGACCGTCGAGCACATCCACCACCGCGAGGTGCTGCCGTCGTCGCCCGCGCCCGGCTTCGTCGAGTTCGACGCCCGCCTGATGGCGGACGCCGTCCTCGCTGTCGCGCACGAGACCCTCGCCGAAGGGGGGCCCGTCGAGTCGGTCGGGATCACCGACCAGCGCGCGTCCACGATCGTGTGGGACCGCGCCACCGGCGAGCCGGTCGGCCCCGGCGTCGGGTGGCAGGACCTTCGTACCGTCGGCATGTGCCTCGCCCTGCGCGAGCAGGGCGTGCGAGTGGCGCCGAACGCGTCCGCAACCAAGCTCGCCTTCCTGCTCGACATGGCCGACCCCGGCCGGGAGCGCGACCTGTGCTTCGGCACGGTCGACACGTGGGTGGCGTGGACGCTGTCGGGTGGCGCGCTGCATGTCACCGATCTCTCCAACGCCGGCGTCACCGGCCTCATGACCACCGACGGCTCGGGCTGGGACCCGAAGGTGCTCGAGGTCCTGCGCGTGCCCGAGCGCGTGCTGCCGGCGATCGTCGATTCGTCGGGCGCGGTGGGCGAGGCGGCCGCGCTCCCAGGCGCGCCGCCGATCGCGGGCATCGCCGGCGACCAGCAGGCGTCGCTCGTCGGGCAGGGGTGCACCCGGCCGGGCCTGGCGAAGGTCACGTTCGGCACGGGCGGCATGCTCGACCTGTGCGCCGGCGCGGCGCGGCCGGCGTTCGAGCAACGCGGGCCCGCCGGCACGTTCCCCATCGTGGCGTGGCGGCGCGGCGGCGCGATCACCTGGGGCATCGAGGCCGTGATGCTCTCGGCCGGCACCGCTGTCGAGTGGCTGCGCGACGACCTCGGCGTGATCGCGTCGGCGGCCGAGTCCGACGATGTCGCCGCCGCGTGCACCGACACCGGCGACGTCTGGTTCGTCCCCGCCCTGCTGGGGCTGGGCACACCGGCGTGGGACTTCGGCGCACGCGGCACCTTCGTCGGGCTGACGCGCGGCACCGGCCGTCCCGAGATCGTGCGGGCCGTGCTCGAGGGCGTCGCCCACCGCGGCGCCGACCTGGTCGAGTCGGCAGAGGCCGACGGCAACGTGAAGATCTCCTCGCTTCGCGTCGACGGCGGGATGAGCGCCAACCGCACCTTCGTGCAGGCGCTGGCCGACGCCACGGCCCGGCCGGTGGAGGTGTCACCGGTGCTGGAGGCCACCACGCTGGGCGCCGCCTTCCTCGCCGGCCTCGCCACCGGCACCTGGCGCGACGAGGACGACATCGCCGCCACCTGGCGGCCCAAGGTCGTCGTCGAGCCCGCCCGCCGCGTCGACCGCGACCGCTGGCTCGCCGCCCGCGACCGCGCCACCCACTGGGTGCAGGAGCTCTCGACCCTCGAGTTCTGACGGCGGCCGTCTCGTTCTGGGTCGATATCTGCACAGATACGTGTGCAGATATCGACCCGGAACCGCAGGGGCGTACGCTGAGAGTCGTGGCGAGTCGGCCGGGTGGCCGCGGCATGGCAGCGACCGTGTCGAGGAAGGTCGGGACTCCACAGGGCAGGGTGCTGGTTAACGGCCAGTCGGGGCGACCCGCAGGAAAGTGCCACAGAGAACAGACCGCCGATGGCCCTCGGGCACAGGCAAGGGTGAAACGGTGCGGTAAGAGCGCACCAGCGCCCGGGGCGACCCGGGCGGCTCGGCAAACCCCACCCGGAGCAAGGCCAAGCGTGGGAAGGGCGGCCCGCCCGACTCCCCAGGTAGGCCGCACAGATGGATGGCCACCCCGCCCGCAAGGGCGGACAGAATCCCGCCTACAGGCCGGCTCGCCACACCGCCTTGTAGGTTCCCCGCCATGAAAGTTGGGGACGTGGTGGGCGACTTCGAGTTGCCCGACGAGACGGGGGCGACGCGGAAGCTGAGCGACTTCCTCGCGACCACCGGCTCCGACGGCGATCGCAACCGGGGAGTGGCTCCGAGAAGGAGGCTGCTGGCGGCCAGCGTGGCAAACACCAGCAGGGCGGGAGCCCAGCGGCCAGGCGCTGCCCGCACGCGCCATAGGCCCACCAACGCGAGTGGCGCGGCGATCCACCATGCCAGCACTGCCAGGACATTCGCCGCGCGCCAGACGCTCGGGAACCAGAGCAACGGCAGCCGGCCGCCTTGCTGCCAGTAAAGATCGAAGTAACGCAGGGTGTGCAAGCCAACCAGCTCCCCGGCTCCTCCCGGATGGTCGCGGATGAAGTGCAGCCCGGCCTGCTGACCGCGCCGCAAGTACGTCGCCTCGTCGGGTGCGGCGTGGAGAATCCTCCCTACCCGATCCACGTCCCACGCCCCCCAGTAGTTGGTGCCGCCGTAGTCGAGGAGTCGCGGTGAGTAATACCCGGCCAGGACCGGCCCGCCCTGGGTCGTGATCGGCACGAACGCGCCCACCCGGGCCGACGCCAAGGCGACCCAGGGCACGACGAGCAGCAAGACGCCGGACGCAGCCGCCGCCATCACGGGCACCGCGCCGGCCCGCAGCGCCCGCCACGCCACCCAGCCCAACCACGCGGCCAGCACCGCCGCAAGGAACACACCGTTGGGCCGGGTGAGGGTGAGCAGGCCGAGCACGAGCCCGAATGCCGCCGCCAGACGCGCCCCCGGCCGCTGGCGCAGCCGCTCGGCGATGCAGAGGGCCGCGACGACGATGAGTGTAAAGAGGACGTCGCTGTGCAGCCGGAAGACGTTGATCCACAACGGCGGGTACGCGGCGGCAGCGAATCCCGCCACCGCCCCCACCTTCGGCCCGGCCAGCATGCGCCCGAGAACGACCAACAGCGCGCACGTTGCGGCATCGAGCGCAACCAGAAGGAGCCGTGCCGCGCCGGGCGACACGCCCGTCGCCTCGTAGAGCGCGGCGAGCGTGAGCGGCCACACCGGGGGTCGAAGCGCCGTGAATCGCAACTCGCCGTGGTGCGCGCCGCCACCCTGCCAGGCAAGCGTGTACCCGCGGCCTTGCGTCATGTGCACAGCAAGCGCGTGGTAGTCGATGGCGTCACCTTGGGCGCTTGGATCGTCGTCGAAGCCGGGGAACCAGGCAATGGCTGCCACTCGCACGAGGCAGGCGACCGCGAAGACCAGCAGCGGAAGCCGCAGACGCCCGGTCACGCCGACATGCTCGCAGAGCAAGCGGCACTGAACCGCCCCGGGTTCCGTCGAGACTCCGTCAACTCCGGGGGCCGGCTCACCCGCGCATCATCGTGGCGGGCACGTCCGAGGATCGGGCGGCGACGACAGCCGCACCACGAGTCCCGACGTCGCCGCGACGGGCACAACGCCTCCGGCTGTGGCCGTCGTCCATGCCCGCTCGGTTCGGGCACCCGCCGAGGGGAACACGACATAGTCGTAGCGACCGTCGCGCAGCAGCCCACGCCACTGCCGACACGTTGTCGCCGACGAGAAGTTGCCGTTCGGACCCGGGCGACCGACGTACTGGACCCAGTTCGACAGGTCCGGGCCGTAGAGCGGGTACTGCTGGAAGAACCCGACGAAGCCGATTCGGACGTGTCCGGTGTGTCGAGCCCACAGGTAGGCGGGCGCGAGCCAGTCGCTCCGATCGGTGTAGCGCCCGCGCAGGTAGTGGGCCTGGACGGGCCAACCGATGGCGACCGCCGCCAGCAGGCCGGCGAGCGCGCCGAGCGGAGCGACGCGGACCGATGTGGCGTGCGGCTGCGACCGCCACCACGCCGTTGCGCCTGCGACGATCAGGACCGCGAGACCGAGCGCGACGCCGCCCGGGCCGTGGTGGGGTGGCCAACCGAATCGCGAGGTGGCGCCGACCACGAGCAGCGCGCCGTAGCCGATCAGCGCCGGCAGCGCCCGTCGCCGAGGTAGGAGCATCAGCCCGAGCACCAGTGGCGGCGCCAGGAAGCGGAGGTCGAACGCGAAGTAGCCGGGATGGCCCTCCGGTCCGCCCGCCGTCTGGGGCGTGACGAGGTATGCCATGAAAGCCACGAGCGCGACCGCGCCGAGCACGCGGTCCTCGCGAGGGCGTCGCCGAGCGAGAGCGAGGACCATTCCGCCGATCGCCAACGCGAGCAGTGCCCACCAGCCCCACCCGAAGGCGTACCGGAGGCCGGGCACGAAGGTGGCGCGCCAGATGCGCGTGTTCGTGGCGTAGTGAGCCACGGAAAAGTTGAACGCGCCGGTCTCCGAGAGCCGGACGTGAGGGAGGGAGACGGGCCCGAGCCCGATGCGCACGGCGGGAACGGGACTGCCGGCCCGCAGAAGGTTTCTCAGGTACCAATAGGAGCCAGCAGGCACCAAACCGGCCGCCCACGCTGCGGCATGGCTGCGACGACGTCCTGCGGGAGCCAGGACGACGGCGCCGGCGGTCAGCGCCAGCACAGGCGCGACGAGGTTCAGCTTCGTGCCGAACGCGAGACCGGCGGCGACGCCGGCGACTGCCACTGCGGCGGGCCGTCCGCGTCCCTCCAGCAACAGGGCGACGGCAGCCAGGAACAGCGCCAGCGCGACCACGTCGTTCGTGGCGTCTCCCGGCTGGCCGCCGGCCATGGTGGGCAGACCCAGCACGACGGCGGTCGCGACCAGCGTGACGGGCGCCATACCTCGCGCCCGACCCACGCACCACCCGGCGAGGAGGGCGACCCCGAGCCAACCGAGATTCAGTACCGGCGACAGGACATCGCGCCTGAAGGCGAGCATGCCCACGGCGTGGAGGACCTCGGAGTTGGCCGGAAAGAACGTGTGGAGCGGCTCGCCGTGGGTGAAGTGCAGCCGGGTCAGCCACCCGCTCTGAAAGAACCGGGCCGCGAACGGCATGTGGTACCAGAGGGAGTCCATGTTCGGCATGCCGCGGTCGAGCGCCATGAGCGTCCGGCCGCCCCACTGGGCAACGACGACGGCAGAAACGAGGACAGCGGCGACGGCGTATCCCCGCTGGATGCTTGGCGCCGCTCGCTCACCGACCGCGGGATGCGATGCCACGCGCCCGATCCGAGCGGCCACGGCGCCCACCACGACGCAGCCACAGACCATCGGCACCCGGCGGAACTCGCCAACCGCACCCAGCGCCTCGGCGACGCTCAAGAGCAGGCCGCAGCCGAGGACGATGCTCGCCAGGGTCGCTGTCGGCCCCGACAGAAACGGAAGGAAGCGACGACGCAGGCCCCGACCGCCGGCGGCGACGGGCACGACCATCGCAGACAGGACCACCGCGCCGAGCAGATAGCCGCCCGGCGCCATGCCCACCGCCCGACACTAGGGCGTCGGGCCTGCGACCCAACGACGCGTTCGCACGGTAGGTTCGCCGCCATGAGAATCGGCGACACGGTGACCGACTTCCAGCTGCCCGACGAGACCGGGACGCCGCGGAAGCTGAGCGACTTCCTCGCCCACGGGCCGGTCGTGCTGTTCTTCTATCCGGCGGCGATGACCACGGGCTGCACGAAGGAGAGCTGCCACTTCCGCGACCTCAAGGCCGAGTTCGAGACGGTCGGCGCGCAGCGCGTTGGCATCAGCGCCGACACAGTCGACAAGCAGCGGGAGTTCTCCGAGAAGCACACGTTCGACTTCCCGCTTCTCTCCGACACTGACCGCACGATCGCGGGGCGCTTCGGCGTCAAGCGACGTCTGACGATGCTGCCCAACAAACGCTCGACTTTCGTCATCGACACCGACGGCAAGCTGCTCGCCGTCATCAGCAGCGAGATCAACATGAACCAGCACGCCGACAAGGCGCTGGAGGTGCTGCAGCGCCGGGCTGCCTAGGCCGGCTCGCTACACGCGGCACGCCGGTGTGCCGCCGGGAAGGCGGTGGCGCCGGCGGGCGACGGCGCGGTAGGTCACGGCCGCACCCCAGCTGACCGGCGGCACGAGCAGGGCCCGGCCCATCCAAGCCCGCCATCCACCGGCGGCGACCAGGCTGCGGGCGACGGCGGCGTACCCGCGCGACAGATGTCCGCTCTCATCGACCCACCAGGCCGCGTCCTGCACGTCGGCGATCGTCAGGCCGAGGCGCGCCAGCCCGTCGTCGCCCAGCTCCTGCCACGCAACCGCTCGCGCCGGCGTCGATCTCCATGCGGCGGCGAGCCGGCGGGCCGACGCGGTACAGAAGCCGCACTCGCCGTCGTACACGAGGGCCGGACCGGGAACAGGGCCCGCCCGAGGAGGCGGGCCGGGGACAGAGCCCATGTCAAACGCTACCCCTCGACGGGTACGGCCTCGTTGAACGCGTGCAGCACGGGACGGCCGCCACTCGTGGCCACCCGGGTGATCGACGCCACGTCGACGCGCAGCCGCCAGCCAAGGTCGTCGCCCGCGCCGAGCGCCCACGCCACCGCCGCCTTGATCGGCGACACGTGCGTCACCACGACGACGTCGCTCTCCGCCGCCTCGGCCGCGAGCGACTCACACGCGTCCCGAACGCGCCGTCCGAGCTCGACCAGCGACTCGCCTCCCGGCGGAGTGAACGAGGGCTCGTCGCGCCAGCGCGTCCACACCTCGGCCGGCACCGCCTGCCACGGCCGCAGGTCGTAGTCGCCGTAGTCGAGCTCGATCCAGCGCTCGTCGACCTCGACGGGTCGACCGAATGCTGCCGCCGTGTCGAGCGCTCGCGAGAGGGGGCTGCTGATCAACCGGTGCGCCGTCAGCACGCGCCCCAGCGCAGCCGCCTGCGCCCGGCCGAGCTCGGTGAGCGGCGACTCTGCCCGCCCGAGCAACAGGCCGCGCCCGTTGGCCTCGGTCTGCCCGTGACGGGCGAGGATCAGCACCGCAGTCGCCGCGCTACCTGACCAGGATCCGTCCGCACTGGTCGCAGCGCAGGACGTCGTCGGGCGGCTCCCGCTTGATCCGGGCCAGCTCGGTGGCGGGCAGCTTCAGATGGCAACCGCCGCACCGGTCGCCGACGAGGGCCGCCACCCCCACGCCGCCGAGCTTCACCCGCAGCTCCTCGTACAGCGCGACGAGGTCATCCGGGGCCGCCGCCACGAGCTGCTCTCGTTCACGCTGCTCGTCCTCGAGCTCGACGTCGATGGTCACCTCGGCCTCCACGATGGCGCCCACCAGCTCGGCCGCGGCGGCATCCAGCCGCGCCCGCTCGGCCTCCAGGCGCGCCACCTCGGCGTCGAGCGGCTCGCGCCGCTCCATCAGCTCGAGAAGCTGGTCCTCGACGGCCGACTTGTGGCGTTTGATCGACTCGACGTCGGCCTGCATGGCCTGCAGCTCGCGGGGAGCGCTCACGCTCCCCGAGTAGAGCTTGCGCTCGACCTCGCCGGCCTTCGAATCCATCGACTCCACCTCGTCTTCCAGCCGCGACTGCGCTCGTGCCACTTCGTCGCGCCGCGCGGTGACGTCGACCAGCTGCGACTCGACCGCGGTGCGCTCCGCCTCGACGGCCGCGAGCGACGTCCGCTCCGGGAGCGCGTCGCGCCGGTGTCGCAGCTGGTCGATGGCGGTGTCGCGCTCCTGCACGCGCAGCAGGGTGTCGAATGGCTCCATCGTCTAGCCGGTCCCCGGCGCGGGCACGGTCGCCGGTACCTCCTTCTTCCCGGGCGGTCCCGGCGGCGTGGTGTCTGGCGGCGACGTCGGTACGGTGGTCGGGATCGACGATGGCGACGTCGCCGACGGCGTGGTCGTCGACTTCGTCGACTTCGGCTTGGTCGACGACGTCGTGCCCGGGATCTTCTCGCCGGCGACGTGCAGGTAGCGCGCCCGCGGGAACAACCGCGAGTTCGGCAGCGGGAAGTCGATTGCGGGCTCGCCCGCCATCGCCTCCTTCGTGTACGCGCCCCAGATGGTGGCCGGGTACGAGCCACCGACCACACGGATGCCACCGACGCTCCGCATCGGTACCTCGCCTACCGGCGAGCCCATCCACACCGCGGTCGAGAGCTGCGGCGTGTACCCGACGAACCAGGCGTCCTGGTAGTTCTCGGCCGTGCCGGTCTTGCCCGCGACCTCCCGGTCGCGCTGGCGCGCCTTGGTGCCGGTGCCCCGCT
>VAXF01000156.1:0-4991 GCA_005888395.1 Actinomycetota bacterium
TGGGCGCCAAGGTCGTGACCCTCGAGGTGGTGATGACCACGCAGGACGGCGCCGTCATGGCCAAGGGCCCGGCCGAGGTCGAGCTGCCCGCGTGACGAGCTTCTCCGGCCCGCCGCCGGAGACCGAGACCGGCATCGGCGCCCTCACCCTGGGCGGGTTCCTCACCGAGGTCGCCGGCCGCCACCGCGACCGCGAGGCGCTGGTGCTCCACGAGGGCGGTGGCGTCGTGCGCTGGACGTACGGCGAGCTCGAGTCGACGGCGCGGCGCGTGGCGCGGTCGTTGCTCGCCGCCGGCGTCGTGAAGGGGGCGCGGGTCGCCCTGCTGATGGGGAACCGTCCCGAGTGGGTGGCATGCGCCTATGGCGTGGCCATGGCCGGCGGCGTGCTCGTGCCGCTCAACACCTACTTCGAGCCGCCCGAGCTCGAGTACGTCCTCCGGCACTCCGACACGTCCCTCCTGCTGCTCCAGGACGAGCTCGCCGGCCATCGCTACCGCGAGCAGCTGGGCTCACTGTGCCCGACGCTCCCATCGCCCCGGCTGCCGTTCCTGCGCCGCGCCGTGTGCTTCGGCTCCGACGAATGGGACGCGTTCCTCGCCGGCGCCGAGACGGTCGACGACGACCTGCTCGACGCCGGCATGGCCGAGGTGTCGCCGCACGACGACGCCATCGTCGTCTACACCTCGGGCACGACCGCGCGTCCCAAGGGCGTGCTGCACACACACCGCCCGCCGGCGCTCCAGAGCTGGCGGTTCGCCGAGCAGCTGCGTCTCGACCCCGATACGCGGACGTGGAGCGCGTTCCCGTTCTTCTGGACCGCCGGCTTCTGCATGGTCATGGGCGCGACCCTCGCGGCTGGCGGCTGCATCGTGCTGCAGGAGCACTTCGAGCCGGGTGAGGCGCTCCGGCTGCTCGAGGCCGAACGGGTCACGGCGCCGCACGCGTGGCCCCACCAGCTGGCGGCCATGGAGGACCATCCCGACTGGGCGATCCGCGACCTGTCGTCGCTGAAGCACGTCGAGGCCTTCACCAGCTTCGGGCGCCACAAGACGGTCGAGGTCGAGGACGAGTGGAGCCCGCGGGCCGCCTACGGCCTCACCGAGACGTTCACGATCATCACGTCGCTCCCCGCCGACACCGCGCCCGAGATCCGTGAGGGCAACCAGGGCGCGGTCCTCCCCGGCAACGAGCTGCTGATCGTCGACCCCGAGACCGGCGCCGCGTTGCCGGTGGGGGAAGAGGGTGAGATCGCGGTGCGGGGCCCGACGATGATGAAGGGCTACGTGAAGGTCGCGCCCGAAGAGTGCTTCGACGCCGACGGGTGGTTCCGCACGGGCGACGCCGGCTTCGTCGACGCCAACGGGCTCCTGCACTGGACGGGACGCACCACAGACCTGATCAAGACCGGCGGCGCCAACGTCTCCCCGGTCGAGATCGAGCTCGAGCTTTTGCGCCACTCGGGCCTCAAGGTGGCGATGGCCGTCGGCGTGCCCCACGCCACCCTCGGCGAGATGGTGGTCGTGTGCGCGGTCGCCCACGACGGCTCGGCGGTCGACGAGGACGACGTCCGGCGCTTTCTTCGGGGCCGGCTCGCCTCCTACAAGATCCCCCGGCGGGTGCTGTTCTTCGACGAAGCCGAGCTGTCGCTGACCGGTAACGCGAAGATCAGGACCGAACGCCTCCGCGCCCTCGCCGCGGCGCGGATGTCGTGATGGAGGCCGACGACCTCGCCGCCGTCACCGCCCTCGTGCACAGCTACGCCGAGCTCCTCGACGGCGGCGACCTCGACGGCGTGACTCAGTTGTTCGCCCGTGCCGTGTGGCGATCGGGCGGGCACGAGCTGCGCACGCAGGAGCAGGTGCGGAGGTCGTACGCCGGGGTGGTGCTCTACGACGGCGTGCCCCGCACCAAGCACGTGATCACCAACGTAACCGTGGAAGTCGCGACCGATCGTGCGACCGCCGCCGCCCGCAGCTACTTCACGGTCCTGCAGGCGCTGCCCGACCTGCCCCTGCAGCCGATCATCGCCGGCCGCTACCACGACCGCTTCGCCCGCGACGCCGGCGGCTGGTACTTCAGCGAGCGCGAGATCATCGTCGACCTCACCGGCGACCTCAGCCGCCACTACCCCGCCGGCGCCGGCTGAGGTCCGATCGCCGCTTTTGGGCGCGAAATCGGTTGCCCTGGCGACCGATTTCGCGCCCAAAACGCCGAGCGGGCCGCTAGGAGCAGCCGCTGGTGGTGCCGCAGGCGCTGCAGACGTAGCAGCTGCCGGCCCGCTGCATGAGGTTGCCGCACGAGTAGCAGTAGGGCGCGTCGGCGGCGGCCACCTGCACGTCGGGCTCGAGGTCGAGCGATGCCTGGCTGGTGGAGGCCTTGGTGGTGATCGTGGGCTGGAGGTCGGCGCCGGTCGAGGTGGGCGTGGCCATCTCCTCGACGCCGGGCAGCGTGGGCTGGAGGCGCTCGTCGACCGACAGGATGCCGAGCTCCATGCGCTCGTCGATCGGCATGTACTCGACGGCCAGCCGGCGGAAGATGTAGTCGACCAGCGAGCTGGCGAAGCGCAGGTCGGGGTCGTCGGTCATGCCCGCGGGCTCGAAGCGCACGTTGATGAACTTCTCGACGTAGGCCCGGAGCGGGACGCCGTACTGGAGGCCCATGCTGACGGAGATCGCGAACGCGTCCATGACGCCGGCGAGGGTCGAGCCCTGCTTGGCGACCTTGAGGAACAGCTCGCCCGGCCGGCCGTCGTCGAACTCGCCGACGGTGACGTAGCCGTGGCAGTCGGCGACGCGGAACGAGAACGTCTTCGACGTGCGTTTCCGCGGCAGCTTGTGCCGCACCGGCTCCTTGACGACGATCGTCTCGACCACGCGCTCCAGCTCTGACTTCGGCTCCACCTCGGGCTTCCCTTCCTTCTTGGTCGTCGACAGCGGCTGCGCCACCTTGCAGTTGTCGCGGTAGATGGCCACTGCCTTGAGGCCGAGGCGCCACGACTCGATGTAGACGCGCTCCATGTCGTCCACCGTGGCCGTTTCCGGAACATTCACGGTTTTCGAGATTGCGCCGCTCAGCCATGGTTGGGCCGCCGCCATCATCTTCACGTGACCCATGTGGTGGATCGTGAGATCGCCCATCGAGCACGCGAACACCGGCAGGTGATCCGGCTGAACGTGCGGCGCGCCGATGATCGATTTGTGCTCGTCGATGTAGGCGATCACCTCGGTCACCTGCGCGTCGTCGTAACCGAGCTGGCGCAACGCGCGAGGCACGGTCTGGTTGACGATCGACATCGTGCCGCCACCGACGAGCTTCTTGGTCTTGCAGAGACCAAGATCGGTCTCGATGCCGGTGGTGTCGCAGTCCATCATCAGGCCAATGGTGTTATGGCTCACGAACCCGTTGGCGATGTAGGTGACGTTGTCGGGCACGGACAGGTCATAGGTGAGCTCCTCCTCACCCAGGTCGGCCGACGTGATGCCGTCGTAGAAGAACCCGAGCAAACGCCGCAGCTCGTCATCGTCGGTGCGCTCGAGCAGCTCTGCGGCCAACTGGCGTGAGATCGTGCCCCGCCGAAGTTCCATCAGCAGCACCCGTCGCATGCGGTCGTTGTCGGGAGCGAGCCGCTCGACGAGGGCACGCGGTAGCGGGATGTGGTCGGCCCGAGCGGCCTGCTTGGCCACGCTGAACTGCACCTGCGCGTTCTTGCGCCCGCTGATGAACCCGATCTCGTGCAGCCACCGCTCGTTCTCGGCGAAGTTCAGGAGGCGAAGGACCGCCATCGGCGCCTGCTCGCGACCGGTGATGTCCATCTTGCGGCTGGTCGGGTACCCGAGCGCGAGCAGCAGGCTCTGGACGTCGTGTGAGAACTCCAGCGCACCGGTCGCCCAGTGCGGGTACCCCGCGGTGACGCTCCCGTCGGCCTCGTAGAGGCCCCGCAGGAACGCGGCATACACCTCGCGATCATTCGTAGCGAGAACAGCGTCGGGGATCCGGGGTCGCGGCTCGTTGCCGAACCCGGCCATCCGCCACCACTCCGACAGCGTCGGGGACACGAGCGTCATCTCGGTTCGACCGGCCTCTTGTGCGAACTCGGCTTGGAGCCCGAAGAGGGCCTTCCCGAACAGCTGGAGCCGCTCGGCCACGTCGAAGTCGCCGTGGACGACCGACCACCGGATGCCTCGCGCGTCGACCACGCCCGACCCCATGAAGTAGCCGACCAGCTCGGCCAGCTCGCTCGACATCTCGCGAGGCGCGTGGACATCAGCATCGTCTCTCGCCGGCAACGGCGGAAGGGAGACTCGCTGCGGCTCGCCGATCAGCTGATTGAGCGCGAGCGGGACGACGTCGCCGGTCTTGATGTCGGCGAAGCGCTTCCACTCCCACGCGCCCGTCACCCGGTTCACGACCTTGACGCGGTGCTGCGGCGTGCCGCGCAGCTGGTACCCGCGAGCGGTGCGCAGGCTCACCACTGGCTCGAGGCCGGCCGCGACCCCTCGTCGGTCGCGACCTCAATGCCCAGCCGCTGCCACTTCTCACCCTCGACGTCGCCCAACGACGCAAGACGGAGGAGGCCGCGCTCGGTCGGCACGAGCGAGCTGCCGACGAGGCATCCGGTTGGAGCCAACACCGTGGCCTGGGAGTTGCGCACGCCGTAGGTCTGGGCCAGCTCGACGGTGGTGTCCCACGACTCCTGAGCCGAGCCCAGCAGCTCGGGCGGCACCTTCTCCTCGTCGATCGTCGACGCCGCGTCGCGATGCATCCGCAGCACGTTGTTCATCGGCTCGCGGTTCTCGGCGTAGCCGGCGAACGGGCCCATGCGGGCCGCGGTGCGGGCCGACGTCGCATACGCGTGGCCGGTCATCAACGCGGTGATCGCGCTCGCCCACGCCCGGCCCTCGTCGGAGTCGTACGGCAGGCCGAGGGCCATCAGGAGGGCGCCGAGGTTCGCGTAGCCGAGGCCGAGCTGGCGGAAGCGACGCGACGTCTCGG
>VAXF01000156.1:5045-5532 GCA_005888395.1 Actinomycetota bacterium
CTCGACGTCGAAGGCGTCGTCGTCGTTCAGGAACTTCAGCAGGTTGAGCGACGCCAGGTTGCACGCCGAGTTGTCGAGATGCATGTACTCACTGCACGGGTTGGAAGCGTTGATCCGGCCCGTGTTGGCGGCGGTGTGCCAGCGGTTGATGGTGGTGTCGAACTGCATGCCGGGGTCGGCGCACTCCCACGCCGCGTCGGCGATCTGGCGCATGAGCTCGCGCGCCTTCATCGTCTTGATGACCTCGCCGTCGGTGACGGCCCGCAGGTGCCAGTCGGCGTCGTCGAGCACGGCCTGCATGAACTCGTCGGTGACCCGCACCGAGTTGTTCGCGTTCTGGTACTGCATCGAGTGGCTGTCCTTGCCGTCGAGGTCCATGTCGAACCCGGCGTCACGCAGCGCCCGCGCCTTGCGCTCCTCGATCGCCTTGCACCAGATGAAGTCCTCGACGTCGGGGTGGTCGGCGTTGAGGATCACCATCTTCGCG
>VAXF01000156.1:5568-15708 GCA_005888395.1 Actinomycetota bacterium
CGAGGCGTCGGCGCCCCGCATGAAGCTCACCGGGCCGCTGGCCGTGCCGCCGCCCTTCAAGCCTTCGCGGGACGACCGTAGGTTGGACAGGTTGATGCCCGAGCCCGAGCCGCCCTTGAAGATCGTGCCCTCCTCGACGTACCAGTTGAGGATCGACCTCATCTCGTCGTCGACGGCGAGGATGAAGCAGTTGTGCACCCGAAGATTGCTGCTGAGGTACTCGCCGCTCTCCGTCTGGATGTCGTAGACGTCCATCTCGCCGAGCGCCTCGATGCGATCGATCTCCAGGCTCTTCGTGTCGCGATGAGCGATTCCGGGCAGCTCGAAGGTGGCGATGAGCTTCAGCGCCTTCGCCGGGTCCACGAATCCGATCTCGTCGGCGAAGATGTGTCGCTCCGGTGCGGGACGGATGGCAAGCACCCAGCAGCCCTTGCGATCGGCTCGGGCGTCGGGCGAGAACCGGACGCGGGAGAAGATGCCGAACCGCAGCAACAGCTGCTGGATCCCCCGCACGAGCGACTCACCGATCATGGCGAGGCCCAAGACCGACGCGCGGTCCTTCAGCGAGACGTAGCCCTCGGCCTGGAAGACGCTCCTCAGATACGCGGCGACGACCGGGAGCGGGGCGGTGAAGAGGTGGTCGGGAACCGTCATGTCGGTTCCCCGGGCGAGCAGGCTCCAACGGTCGACGAAGTCCGCGAGGTGGTCGCCGTAGAGGCGGATTCGCCGGCAGTCGAGATCCGGCGACTGCGTCTCGACCTCCCGCTCGTGACGGTGCGCGTCACCGAAGACCGTGTCGATCGCCCTGGTGACCCACTCGTACTCGGCGGACGTGACGGTCATGGCCTCGATGGTCAGCGAGCGGTTGGTGCCGTGGTCGTAGCGGCCGACGAAGCCATCCGACTGGAGCCACCCGGCGAGCGCAGCCTCGGCGACGGCGCGCTGGGTGATCTCGCCGTCGCCCCACGACTCCCGCCTGTGCCACTCGATCTGCTGGCCCGGCCTGAGCTCCCCGGCCGGCACGAACCGGCCAGTGCGCGTGCCGCTCAGCCGCCACACGAGATGGTCGCCGGTCACGTCGAGCGTGTAGCCGGCCTTCGTGTGAATGCGCAGAACCTGCTTGCGGCCGTTCGCCTTGACGGCGACGACCTTGGTGAGCCCCTGCGAGTCGAAGACCTTCGTGCCGACGGCGTTGTCCTCGACGAGACGGCCGATCGGAACGAGCCCTTCGGGGGTGCTCACTAGGGCGTCGTAGGGCTGGCACGCACTCGCTTGCTGCGGCTCACCCGGCACGCCGATGTTGAACCACACGGGCGAGTTGAAGGCCGCCTTCTGGTGGACCAGCAGGTGCTTGAGCTCGTCGCTGAAGGCCCCGGCCTCGGTGTCGTCGACGAAGTAGCCGTCCTTGCTGCCCCAGGCCGTGATCGTGTCGACGATGCGGTCGACGACCTGCTTCAGCGAGCGCTCCCGCGTGGGCGAGCCGAGCGGCCCCCGGAAGTACTTCTGGGCCACGATGTTGGTGGCGTTGACCGACCACCCCTTGGGGAACTCGACGTCGGCCTGCTCGAAGGCCACCGTGCCGTCCCGGAAGTTGGTGATCCGGGCGTCGCGGAGCTCCCACGCCACCTCGTCGTAGGGATGGACCCCCCCGGTGGTGAAGTGGCGGCGGATGCCGATGCCGATCTGCTCCGGGGCGATGGCCATGCTGTTCCTCCTACGGCTCCGAGTAACCAGTCTGCCCGGACTAGCCACAATATATTGTGGTCTGCTCCCAGGCCGAACCCAAGATGAGGGGTAAATACAACACCGTAATTCCAAGCCTGTCAATCCTGCGCGGCCCCGAAAACCCCAGGTCAGCTACCGCTCGCGAAGGTTCGCATCCGCTCGCAACCGACATACGCGACGCCACCCGCTGACCGTACGAACACGCTCCTGTGGAGCGATAGACGCGTAACCCTGTGGATTCACGCCGCTGTCCACAAGCGTCCCGCCTACAGCAGCTCGAGCAGCCCCCGGAGGTCCCGCACCCGGTGCGCCCCGGGAGGCAACGGCGGCTCGTCGTCGTGCCGCTCCTCCCTCGCCACGTGGACGGCCCGCATGCCCACCGCCAGCGGGCCCTCCACGTCGGGCCGCCACGAGTCGCCTGCGAACAGCACGTGCGCGGGCGGGACGCCGGCCACCTCGAGCGCGCACCGGTAGATCCGTGGGTGGGGCTTCCGGGCGCCCGCTTGCGCCGAGGTCACCAGCGCGTCGACGCGATCCGACAGGCCGGCGGCATCGACGGCCCGGTCGAGGTCCCAGTCCCAGTTGGAGCACACGACCACCCGGACCCCGGCGGCCCGCAACCCGTCGAGCACCGCTGGCGCCTCCGGGTACGCGGCCATCGTCCACGTCTTCGAGTTGGCGTGCAGGTCGTCGACGAGTTGAACCGCGTCGTCGTCGCCCACACCGCACTCCCGCACCATCTCGCGCAGGCGCTCCCGCTCCCAGGCCACGTAGTGGTCGCGGCTGCGCGAGTGCTCGACGTGCTCCACGCCGTCGAAGGCCTCGGCCGTCCAGCGGGCCACGACCTCCGCGGGCAGCGAGAACCCCTTGAGGGCCAGGGTGGCCTCGTAGGTCGGCCCCCACTCCACCGCATGCGCGAGGGTGCCGTAGAAGTCGACGAGGACGGCGCGAACGGTCAGTGGTGCCGTTTCGGGTCGGTGGCCTTGGCCAGCAACCCCGCCTCGCGCTCGAAGTCGCTGCGGTCCTCGAAGCCCTTGTAGACGCTCGCGAATCGCATGTAGGCGACCTCGTCGAGGGCGCGCAGCCGCTCGAGCACGGCCAGCCCGATCTGCTGGCTGGTGACCTCCGGGCCCTCCATTCGCAGGGCCTCCTCGAGCTCGAGGCCCAGCGCGTCGAGCTGCTCGTCGACGAGCGGACGGTTCTTGGCCGCCGCCTTGAGGCCGGCCACGATCTTGACGCGGTCGAAGGGCTCGCGGTCGCCGGAACGCTTGACCACGCTCATCGGCACCTCGTCGAGGCGCTCGAACGTGGTGAAGCGCCGCCCGCAGGACAGGCACTCGCGCCGGCGGCGGATGGCTCCGCCGTCGTCGGCGAGGCGAGAGTCGACGACCTTGTCGTCGAGGCTCGAGCACGCGGGGCAGCGCACCCGGCCAAGCTATCGGGCCTACCGCAGCGCGATGCGCTCCCCGACCCGGAGCGCGGTGCCGTGGTGCGCGGCGACGAGGCGGTCGACGAGCGGGCGAATGTCGCCGTCGGGGTGGAGCGAACGGGCCACGCTCCAGATCGTGTCGCCGGGCCGCACGACGTGGACGACGCGGGCGCCCGGCGAGGAGAGCCGCTCGGGGGCGGTGAGGGGGCCGCCCCCGAGGCCCAGCACCGGGCGGACGGCGACCACGAGGGCCGCCGCGGCCAGCACGACGGCGACGCGACGCCGTGCGTAGATGCCGGGGCGGAGGGCCCGGGCACCCCGGCGCTGAGGCAGCGGGGGGCCCGGGACGATGTCGAGGTGCGGGCGCGCCGTCAGCTGACGGGGAATCGGGTAGGCGATGGCGGCCACGGCACCTCCTGGAACACGTTGAACGATCGAACCTCTGTTCGGCCTCAGCCAATCACGAACGCCTGTTCGTTGTCAAGCGCAAAATCGAACGGGTGTTTGCCAAGCGCCCGGACATCCTCTACGGTGAACACACGTTCGACCCACGGGAGGCGTGATGGCCGAGACGCAGCTCACCGAGCGGCACCGTCAGATCCTCGACTTCATCGAGGAGCAGCTCCAGACCCGCGGCTACCCGCCGTCGGTGCGCGAGATCGGCGCGGCGGTCGGGCTCACCTCGACGTCGACGGTGCACGCTCACCTGGCCACGCTCCAGCGCCTCGGGTACCTGCGCCGCGACCCCACCAAGCCCCGCGCCATCGAGGTGCGCTACGACCCGGGCTCCGGCGCGGCGATCGAGCGCCGGCCCGTGCGCCACGTCCCGCTCGTGGGCGACGTGGCCGCCGGCACCGACGTCCTCGCCGAGGAGAACATCGAGCTGTCGCAGCCGCTCCCCGCCGACTTCTGCGGCGACGGTGAGCTGTTCATGCTGCGTGTGCGCGGCGACTCGATGATCGACGCCGGCATCCTCCACGGCGACTACGTGGTCGCCCGCCACCAGCCCACCGCCGAGAAGGGTGACGTGGTGGTCGCCGGCATCCCCGGCGAGGAGGCCACGGTGAAGACGTTCTCGCGCAAGGGCGGCAAGATCGTCCTGGTGCCGGCGAACGAGCAGCTGGAGCCGATGGTGTTCGACCCCGCCGAGGTCACGATCTTCGGCAAGGTCGTCAGCGTTCTCCGCCGTCTCTGACCCAGCCCTCGCCCTCCACGTAGCGCCGGATCACGCGCGCGGGGTTGCCGGCGGCCACGCAGTTGTCGGGCAGCTCGCCGGCGACGACCGAGTTGGCCGCCACCACCACGTGGCGCCCGATGGTGGCCCCCGGCACCACCACGACGCCATGGCCGAGCCACGACCCGGCACCGATCGATACCGGCCGCTCGGGCTGCACCTGCCCGCCGATCGGCCTGGTCACGTCCTCGTAGCCGTGGTTCTGGTCGGTGATGTAGACGTAGTGGCCGGTCCACACGTCGTCGCCGATTTCCACCGACAGGTGGGCGACGATCCCGCTGCCCCGCCCGATCACGCACCGGTCGCCGATGCGCACCACGGGGTCGGACACCGGCACCTGCCCCGGGGTCATCCCGACCGACAGGGAGAGGTTGGGGCCGATGCGCGTGCCCTCGCCGATCCAGATCCAGCGCTCGCCGTAGAGCACGGTGATCGGGAAGGCGATGAAGCTGCCCTCGCCGAAGCGTCCGAAGGCCCGCGCCCGCCGGCTCCCGGCGTGCACGGTGCCGAGCCGGGACGCCCGCTCCCAGCCCCGCTGCAGCAGCGTGGCCGCCAGGGCGCGCGGCCCCACCGTCAGGCCCCGCGCTCGAGGAGCCGCCGCAGGCCGGCGTGCACCCGCTCGAGGTCGCGACGCGTCACGTGCTCCTCGGCCGTGTGCGCGACCTCCGGGTCGCCCGGGCCGAAGTTCACGGCCGGCACGCCGTGGGCCGCGAAGCGGGCGACGTCGGTCCAGCCCAGCTTCCCGCGGGGCCTGCCGTCTGCCTCGGCGACCAGGCGCGCCAGGAGGGGATGATCGAGCGCCGGCGGCGCGCCGGCGAAGACGTCGACGACCTCGAACCCGTCGACCTCGCCGATCACGCCGCGCACGTGGGCCCCCGCCTCGGCCGCGGAGCGGTCGGGCGCGAACCGGTGGTTGACGGTGAGCACGGCCCGGTCGGGCACCACGTTGCCGGCGACGCCGCCCTCGACCCGCACCGCCTGCAGTCCCTCGCGGTACTCGCAGCCGTCGATCACGACCCGCCGCCCTTCGTAGCCCTCGAGACGGCGGAGCACCTCACCCAGGCGATGGATGGCGTTGCGCCCGAGCCAGGCCCGGGCGGTGTGCGCCCGCCGTCCCTCGAGCACGACCTCGACCCGCATCGTCCCCTGGCAGCCCGCCTCGATGGCAGCCGCCGTCGGCTCGGCGAGCACGGCCGCGTCGGCCGCGAGCAGCTCGGGTGCGTCCACCAGTAGCCGGCCGATCCCGTTGTGGCGGGCTTCCACCTCCTCGCACTCGTAGAACACGTAGCTGACGTCGACCGCCGGCTCGGCCACCGTGCGGGCCAGCTCGAGCAGCACCGCCACCCCCGACTTCATGTCGCACGAGCCGAGCCCCCACAGCACGTCACCCTCGACCCGTGCGCGCTCGTTGCCGTTGGCGGGGACGGTGTCGGTGTGGCCGGCCAGCACGATCCGCGCCGCCCGCCCGAGGCCCGTTCGCGCCACGACGTTGTTGTGGACCCGCGTGACGTCGAGCCACGGCACGCCTCGCAGCTGCGCCTCGAGATGATCGGTGATGGCGGCCTCGTGATGGCTGACCGACGGGATCTCCACCAACTCCGCCGTCAATGCCAACAGATCGGTCATCTTGCCGCCATCTTCGATGGCGGCGATGACAAAGATGCTCTGTCCCTTGGTTCGCTCGCCTGCGGCTCGATCACAGTGCGATCCCGTGGTCGCGGAGGATGTCGTTGAGGTGCCCGCGCTCGCCGGGGGCGATGCGGCGGATGATCAGCGCGCACGGCAGCCCGAACTCGCCACCCGGGAACTCGCGCCGCCGGCTGGCCTGCACCACGATCGATCCGGGCGGCACGACGCCCCGCCCGACCTCCTCGCCGGTCTCGGCGTCGATCACCGGGATCCACGCTGCCGTCCCCGATGCGGGCGCCCTGGGTGATCATGCAGCGGCTCCCGATCATGCAGTCGTCGCCGATCATGACCGGTGCCGCCTGCGGCGGCTCGAGCACGCCGCCGATGCCGACCCCGCCGGCCAGGTGGACATTGGCGCCGATCTGGGCGCACGAGCCCACCGTGGCCCAGGTGTCGACCATCGAGTTGGCACCGACGCGGGCCCCGATGTTGACGTAGCTCGGCATCAGGATCACGCCGCGGTCGAGGAACGAGCCCCAGCGCGCCGACGCGCCGGGCACCACCCGGACCCCCTTGCCGAGATAGTCGTGCTTGAGCGGGATCTTGTCGGCGTACTCGAACGGCCCGAGCTCGATCGCCTCCATCTCCGAGAGGCGGAAGAGCAGCAGGATCGCCTCCTTGAGCCATTCGTGCACCACGACCTCGCCGTCGACCGCCTCGGCGACGCGGGCCTCGCCGGCGTCGAGCAGGTCGATGGCGGCGTGCACGGTGGCGAGGGCGTCGCCGTCGGCCGCGGTGAGCTCGTCGCGCCGCGCCCACAGCGCTTCTACCTCCGATTGCAGGCCGGCCACTGCCGCTCGAGGCTACCGGAGAGCCGTTAGGCTCCCCCCGTCCCATCACTCGACTCACACGAGGTGCCACGCGGGATGATCAGCCTCCAGCTCTGGCTCGACCCGGTGCGAAACACCGCCTGGGTGGCGGCTCACTTCGGGTACCGATAAGGCGTGCCTTCCTCCCGGCGGCGCCTCGACCTCGACGGCGTCCGCCGTCATCTTCGCGACCACGCCTTCGAGCGATCGGCCGGCCGCGTCGGCGTCGAGCTCGAGTGGCTCGCGGCACCCGCTTCCGATCCCACACGCGCCTGTGACTTCTCCACCGTCCTCACCGCCTCCGACGTCGCGCTGCCGAACGGCAGCCGCGTCACCTTCGAGCCCGGCGGCCAGCCCGAGCTCAGCTCGTGCCCGTTCCCGACCATCGGGGCCACGTGCGAAGCGGTCGCCGCTGACCTCTCCGTCTTCCGCAGCGCCCTCGCCCGACGCGGCGTCCGCCTGATCGGCACCGGGCTCGACCCCGTGCGCCGCCCGCAGCGCGTGCTCGACCTCCCCCGCTACACGGCCATGGAGGCCTACTTCGCGAGCGACGGCGACGGCGCGTGCGGGCGCACGATGATGGCCCTGACCGCAGCCATCCAGGTCAACGTCGACGCCGGCCCACCCGAGCAGGTCGACGCCCGCTGGCGCCTCGCCCACGACCTCGGCCCGGTGCTCGCCGCCTCCTTCGCCAACTCGCCGTTCCGCGCCGGCAGGCCGAGCGGGTGGCGGTCGACCCGCCTGGGCAACTGGTACGAGGTCGACCGCACGCGCACCGCTCCCGCTCACAACGGCGATGCCGCCTCCGCCGTCGACGCGTGGTCCAGCTTCGTGCTGGCCGCCAACGTGATGCTCATCCGGGCGAGTGAGCTCGACTTCGTCCCCGTACGCACGCCGATGCGGTTCGACGAATGGCTGGCCGGCGGCCATGCGCTCGGCTTCCCGTCCATCGACGACCTCGACTACCACGTCACAACGCTGTTCCCGCCGGTCCGACCGCGCGGGTGGCTCGAGCTGCGCATGATCGATGCGCTGCCCGATCCATGGTGGCGCGTGGCGGTCGCGGTCGCGGTGACGCTCCTCGACGACGCCGAAGCCTCGGCGATCGCGGCACGCGCGGTAACAGGCGCGCGCTCGTTGTGGGTGGAAGCGGCGCGCGATGCGCTCGCGCATCCGTTCATCGCCTGCGCGGCACGCGCCTGCTTCGACGCCGCCCTGCCCGCCTTGGCGCGCGCCGGCGCCGACGACCTCACCATCGAGCTCGCGCACGACTACCACGAACGCTACGTCTCACGCGGCCGGTGCCCCGCCGACGAGCTCCTGGACGCGTGGCGCCATGACGGCTCGCTGTTCGCGACGGGCCCGCTGGTCGAAGCCCCATGAGGTCGAAGGAGGTCGTGGCGCGAGAGCTCGAGGCCGTCCGCCGTCGGTCGCTCGACCTGCTCGAGCCCGTGCCGGAGCCCGACCAGGTGCGCCAGCACTCACCACTGATGTCGCCACTCGTCTGGGACCTCGCCCACGTGGGCAATTACGAGGAGCAGTGGCTGCTGCGGGCCGTGGCCGGCGTGCCGGCCACCGACCCGCGCTACGACGACATCTACGACGCGTTCCGGCACCCGCGGCGCGACCGCCCGCAGCTGCTCATGCTCGGCCCGCGCGAGGCGCGTGGCTACATCGCGGGTGTGCGCTCCCGCGTGCTCGACGTGCTCGACGACGTCGCGCTACAACCCGACGACCCACTGCTCGACGAGGCGTTCGTCTACGGCATGGTCGTGCAGCACGAGCACCAGCACGACGAGACCATGCTGGCGACGCTGCAGCTCCGCGACCACCGCTATCCGCATCCCGACGAGCCGGGTCCGCCCGCGGCGGCGGTGGGTCCCGACGACGTGCTCGTCGAGGGCGGGCCCTTCGTCATGGGCACCGACCTCGAGCCGTGGGCCTACGACAACGAGCGCCCCGCCCACGAAGTCGACCTCGCGCCCTTCCGCATCGACGTTGTGCCGGTCACCAACCGCGCCTACCTCGCCTTCGTCGACGACGGCGGTTACGACGACCGCCGCGTGTGGGCCGAGGCCGGATGGGCGTGGCGGCGAGAGGCGGGGCTGGAGCACCCGGAGTTCTGGGCCGGCGACGGCGCCGGTGGCTGGACGCGCACCCGCTTCGGCGCGGTCGAGGACCTGCCTCTCGACGAGCCCGTGCAGCACGTGTGCTGGTACGAGGCCGACGCTTACGCCCGGTGGGCCGGCAAGCGGCTGCCGACAGAGGCGGAGTGGGAGAAGGCGGCGTCGTGGGAGCCGTCGGGCAGGAAGCGCCGCTACCCGTGGGGCGACGACCCGCCGGGGCCGCACCACGCCAACCTCGGTCAGCACCGGTTCGGGCCGACGTCCGCCGGCGCGTACCCCGCGGGTGTGAGCCCGTGGGGCTGCCACCAGCTGCTGGGCGACGTGTGGGAGTGGACCGCGTCCGACTTCACCGGCTACCCGGGCTTCGCGTCGTTCCCCTACCGGGAGTACTCCGAGGTGTTCTACGGGGCCGAGTACAAGGTGCTGCGAGGTGGATCGTGGGCCACGCACCCGCTCGCCATCCGCACCACCTTCCGCAACTGGGATTTTCCGATTCGCCGCCAGATCTTTGCCGGCTTCCGCTGCGCAACGGACGCATAAGGGCTGACATGTGCCGGCATCTGGGGTACCTCGGCCCACCAATCACGCTCGACGCGCTGTTGCTCGCGCCGGAGCACTCGTTGCTCGACCAGGCCAAGGCGCCGCGCGAGCAGCGGGCGAGCTCGCTCAACGCCGACGGTTTCGGCGTGGGCTGGTACGACCTCGACCAGCGCCCCGAGCCGGCGCGCTATCGCACCTCGCGTCCGATGTGGTCCGACCGTTCGTTCGCCAGCCTCGCGGGGATCGTGTCGTCCACCGGCGTGCTCGCCGCCGTCCGCAGCGCCTCCCCCGGGTTCCCGATCGAGGAGACCGGCAACGCCCCGTTCACAGCCGGCCCATGGCTGTTCTCGCTCAACGGCGTCGTCGACGGGTTCCATGAAGGCGTCGGCGTGGCGCTGAAGCGGCGCCTGAGCGACCGGCGGCTGGGCGGGATCGAAGGTTCGGCCGACTCCGAGGTCCTCTTCGCGCTCGCGCTCGACCTTCTCGACGCCGGCACTCCGGCACCCGACGCGCTGGCGTCGGTGGTGACGACCGTGAAGGAGCTCTCGGGCGGCCGGCTCAACCTGCTGCTGCACGCCGGAACCGCGA
>VAXF01000157.1 GCA_005888395.1 Actinomycetota bacterium
CGGGCGTGACCATCACCGAGCCGGCGCGCCGGATGCCGTGGGGACTGGTCGAGCTCTGGATCGAGGACCCCGACGGTGTGCCCATCGCGGTGATCGAGGTCCCCGACGACCACCCTCTCAGGCGCCGCGGGTGATCGCGGCGCGCAGCTGGTCGGCGACGGCGGCCATGGCGGCGTCGGATTCGTACTTCTGGCGGGGCCAGAAGAAGCCGCGGAGGCCGTCCTTGCGGCGACGGGGGACGACGTGCACGTGCAGGTGGGCGACGCTCTGGCTGATGCGGTTGTTGACGGCGACGAACGAGCCGTCGGCACCGAGGCCCTCCTCCATGGCGCGCGCCACGCTGCGGCTCGCGCCGAACAGGGGCTCGAGCAGGGCCCGAGGGAGGTCGAGCAGCGTCTCGTAGTGCTCGCGCGTCACGACGAGCGTGTGGCCCGGGAACACGGGACGGGCGTCGAGGAACGCCAGCACGGGCCCGTCGTCGAGCACGACGTGCCCGGGCCGCGTGCCCGCGGCGATCTCGCAGAAGGCATCTGGCCGTAGATTCTGCCCGTGGCCGACTCGCATCCCGTCGACATGACCACCGGCCCGCCGGAGACGGTGCTGGAGCCCGAGCCGGGGGCGGCCCTGCGGGCGCTGGCCACAGCCCTCGACGAGCCGGTGGAGCGGCGGCGGGACGCCGTCGCCGATGTCGTGGCCCGCTGGCCCCGGTTCCTCGACGGCTGGGCCCGCCTGGGCGAGCTCGGGCGCGACCCCGTCGAGGCCTACGCCGCCTTCCGGGTCGGCTACCACCGCGGCCTCGACCGCCTCCGGCAGTCCGGGTGGCGGGGGTCGGGGTACGTGCGCTGGCGGCACGAGACCAACCGCGGCTTCCTCCGGGCCCTCGACGGGCTGCGCCGGACGGCGGGGGAGATCGGCGAGCACGACGAGGAGGAACGGTGCGCGGCGTTCCTCCGCCAGCTCGACCCGGAATGGAACTCTGTCGCTGGCGGCTGACGCCGCCCCCGGGCGGGGCCCCATCCCCGCCCTCCTCCCGAGCGTGGGGCCCCCAACCCCCACGCCGGGCCGTCCGTCAGGCCGGCTGAGCGCGACGGATGAGCGTGACGCCGTCGCGCACGGTGAGCATCACGCACTCGACGCGACGGTCGTTGCGAACTTTGTCGTTGAACGCCCTGATGGCCCGCGTATCGTCGCTCGTGTCGTCGGGATTGATGACGTTGCCACTCCAGAGGACGTTGTCGACCGCGATCATCCCGCCCGGCGCCAGCTTCGGGAGGACGGCCTCGAAGTAGGCGTCGTAACTGACCTTGTCCGCGTCGATGAACACGAGGTCGAACGGCCCGTCGAGATCGGCGACGGTGTCGTGTGCGTTGCCGAGGCGGACCTCGATGTGCTCGGCGTACGGACTTGCAGCGATGTGGCGCCGGGCGATCTCGGCGTGGCGTTCGTTGATCTCGCACGTCAAGATGCGGCCGCCGTCGGGCAGGGCCTCGGCCATCGACAGGGACGAGTAGCCGGTGAACGTCCCGATCTCGAGCACCAGCCGTGGTTGCACCGCAGCGACGAGCATTTTGAGGAAGCGGCCCTCGATGCGCCCGACCATCATCCGGGCGAGCATCCCGATCTCGGCCTCGGTCTCCTGCGCCAGTGCCAGCAGCCACTCCGGCTCGGTGCTGCTGTGCTCGGCCGCGTACCCCTCGACCGCTTCGGTGATGAAGTTCATCCGGCCCTCCTGTTCTCGGCGCCAGCGTCGACGAGCAGCTGCGCCAGCTGGGTGGCGTTGTCGACGGCGTAGTCCCGATAGCAATTGTTCATGAGCACGTGCACCTCCTGTGACGAGGCCGCAAGCTCGGTGATGCGGGGCACCCACGCGCGGAGCTCGTCGGTGGTGTAGTGGTAGGCGAAGCGCTCGGCCGCGCTGATGCCCGGCATGTCCCATGTGCCCGTGTTGTGGCCATGGAACCGGACGACGGCGAAATTGGTCGTCGCTGCCAGCACGGGTGGCACGGAGGACTCGAAACCTTGCGGCTCGTCGACGCACACGAACGCGGCGCCGAGCTCCTCGAGTTGCGACAGCGTCCGCTCGCGGTCACGGTCGGCGAGCCAGCGGGCGTTGCGGAACTCGACGCACATCGGGTAGTCGCCGAGGCGCCGACGGGCATCGGCGATCACCTCGCGGGTCGAGGGCTTGGGCGTGAACCAGTCCGGGTACTGCAGAAGCACCGCGCCGAGCCGGCCCGTCTCCTCCAACGGCCGGAGGGCATGTCCGAAGCGCCCCCAGGCCTCGTCGAGCGCGTCTGCCTCGAGGTGCTTGTCGTACAGCCGCCGCTTGTCGCGGAACTCGGGCTTGACGGCCTGCTGCATGTCAGGCCACAGCGATTGGGGGAACGTGGGATGGCCCGTCAGGAGCGACCAGGCTTTGACGTTGAACGTGAAGCCGTCGGGCGTGCGCTCGACCCAGCTGCGCGCCAGCTCGGGCGTCGGCGGGAAGTAGTACGTGCTGTCGACTTCGACCATCGGGAAGCGGGCGGCGTAGTAGGCGAGGCGTTCGGCGGCCGTCATCGACCGGCGCGGGTACCAGCGCGTCTCCTTCACCAGCGTGGCGTCGGTCCACGAGCAGGTACCGGTGAGAACTCGCGCGTCCCCGAGACGCAGGACCGGACCGAGCTCGGCAGTCACTGGGCCACCCTGCGGGTGGCCGTGACGCCACGGCTCTGCCTCCTGGACCTGCGCTCCTCCGCTTCGCTTCGGTGCTCGGTCATACGGGCCGGAGGACGACGCCGGTGTCACCGGCGAGGAGGCCCGAAAAAGCATCGCCCTCGCCCTCGCCGTCGGTGGCGACGTCGACGACCCAGCCGCGTCCCGGGTCGAGCTTCGCCGGTGACGTCTCGAAGTTCAGGACAACGCGGCGTCGGTCTGCGCCCGATCGCCGTTCGTAGGCGACGACACCGTCCGGCGCGTCGACGCATTTGAGCGAGCCGAGCCGGAGCGCATCACTCGCAGCGCGCGCCACGAGCAACCGCCGGTACAGGTGGAGGATCGAGTGCTCGTCGACGGCAAGGCGCTCGACGTTGCGGTGCCGTGGGTCCGGTGGCCACGGGAGCCAGGCGTCCGTGACACCCCAACCGTGGGTGCCGCTCGCGTCCCACGGAATCGGGGCGCGGCAGCCGTCGCGTCCGCCGGGATCGACGACGCGGCGCTTCGGGACCTTGGCGTCTTCGAGCCCCAGCTCCTCGCCGGCATACAGGAACGCGGTGCCCCGCAGCGTGAGCAGCAGCACCGCGGCCACTCGCGCCCGGCTCTCGGAGCCACCGTAACGGGTGCGATGTCGCGGGACGTCGTGGTTGGAGAGCACCCATACCGGCCATGCGTCGATGGGATCGAACGCCTCGCCGGCGATCTCGATCTGACGCCGCCACGCTCGCGCGTCCCAGCGAGCGTGAAGCGGGCGGAAGTTGAAGGCGAGGTGCAGCTCGTCGCCGTTCCCGTAATAGGGAGCGACGCGGCGGGTGTCGAGGATGTAGACCTCGCCGACGAGCATGCGGTCGCCCGGATAGGAGTCGGCCAGACGCCGCAGGTCGCGCAGGAGCGGGTGCACTTCGTCCGCGTCCATCGTGACGAAGTCGGCGAGCAGGCCGCGGTGTTCCTCGGCGCCGTCGGGCATGTCGGGGTCCTTGGCGAGCCCGTGGACCACATCGATGCGGAAGCCGTCGACGCCCATGTCGAGCCAGAAGCGCAGTGTCTCGTGCATGGCCGCGACCACGTCGGGGTTGCGCCAGTCGAGGTCGGGCTGCTCGGGAAGGAACGAGTGCAGGTACCACTGCTCGGTGCGCGCGTCGTAGGTCCACGCGTCGCCGCCGAACGACGCCTGCCAGTGGTTGGACGGCTCGTCTCGCCATACGTACCAGTCGCGCTTGGGGTTGTCGCGTGAGGAGCGCGACTCGACGAACCACGGGTGCCGGTCGGAGGTGTGGTTGGGCACCCAGTCGAGCAGGACGCGGATCCCTCGCTCGTGGGCATCGTCGAGGAGCCGGCGGAAGTCGTCGAGGGTGCCGAAAAGTGGATCGATGTCGCAGTAGTCGCTCACGTCGTAGCCGAAGTCGGCCATCGGGGAGGGGAAGAACGGCGAGAACCACACCGCGTCGACACCGAGACGGCTCAGGTGGTCGAGATGGCGGCGGACGCCCTCGAGGTCGCCCACCCCGTCGCCGTCGGTGTCGCAGAACGAGCGCGGGTAGATCTGGTAGACGACGGCGCCCTTCCACCACGGAGTTGCCACCGCGGCGAGCGTATGCGGCACGAGCGCAGGCAGCGTTGATGCCGTGAGCGCCATACTGACGACCGATCTCGACCATGCGAAGGCCGATCTCGCCGAGCACGGGGTCTGCCTCGTCGAGGGTGCCCTCGAGCCCGAGCGCGTGAAGGCGTTGCGCGACCGGCTCGAAGAACTCGCCGCCCAGGAGATCGTCGACGGCACCGACTACGTCTACGAGAACGGGTCGAACCAGCGCGTCTGGACCCTCCTCAACAAGGGCGAGATGTTCGTCGACCTGGCACAGGACCCACTGGCGATGCGGCTGATGGAACACCTGCTCGGGCCGGCGTTCCTGCTCTCGAACATCGACGCCAATATCGCCGGCCCGGCCGGCAACCCGATGTTCCTCCACGCCGACCAGAGCTTCATGCCCGACCCGTGGCCGCCCTACGCGATGGTCGCCAACGTCATCTGGATGCTCGACGACTTCACGCCCGAGAACGGTGCCACGAGGATCGTGCCCGGCAGCCACAAGCTCTGCCGCCAGCCCGATTTCACGAAGGCCGACGAGTGGCCGGAGATCACCCGGCCCGTCACCGCCCCGGCGGGCACGGCCATGGCCTTCGACGGCCGGCTCTGGCACCAGACCGGCGCCAACGTCACCCGAGACCAGCGCCGTTTCGGGATCCTCTCGTACTACTGCCGGCCCTTCATCCGCTCCCAGGAGAACTGGTTCGAGTCCCTCAGGCCCGAGGTTCTCGAGCAGGCCACGCCTGCGCTGCGCCGCCTCCTGGGCTGGGAGCACTACTTCTCGCTGGGCATGATCGACGGCATGCCCCGCCAAGGCATGCGGTACTGAGCCGCAGTAGACTGGTTTTTTGACGCAGTCAGCTCGAACCGGGAGCAGGCCTGTGAAGAAGGGACGCCATCGCCGCTTCGAGGAAGCGCGTGCCCTCAAACGATCGAACGAGCCCGCCCCGGCGAGGTGCCCGGAGTGCGGGGCGCTCCTCGAAGAGGGCGAGCACGCCTCGTGGTGCCTCTACGAAGAGTCGCAGGCGGAAGAGTCGCAGGAAGAAGAGGACGAGGGCGCCTACGGCGCCTGACCTCGACACCTGACGCGACACCTGTACCCTTCGGCTCGTGCATCGGCGGGGCCGGGGGGCCTGCATACTCATCGCGGCATTGTGCGCGTCCGTCCTCGCGCCGAACACGCCCGCGTCGGCGACGTCGGGGCTCGCGCCTTACAAGGGGCTCGGCACCTGGATCGACGTCTACGACTGGAGCCGCACCTACGGCACAGCCAGCCCGCTGATCGGCCCCGCCGACGTCGATCGCATGGCGGCCGACGGCGTGCAGACGCTCTACGTGCAGGCCGCCAAGTGGGACGCGCCTACCGATGTCGTCGATCGAGACCTGCTCGTGCCGATCATCGACCGGGCGAAGGCCGTCGGGATCAAGGTCGTGGCCTGGTACCTGCCGGCGCTGGTCGACCCCGACACCGACGTGCGCAGGATCGTGGCGATCGCCCATCTGGGCGTCGACGGCGTGGCCGT
>VAXF01000158.1 GCA_005888395.1 Actinomycetota bacterium
CCGACCTCGACCCCGCCGACGGTCCGTTCGTCGTCCTCGACATCGGTGGCGGCTCGACAGAGTTCATCGCCGGATCGGAGCGACCGGATGGCGTCGTGTCGATCGACATCGGTTGCGTCCGCGTCACCGAGCAGTTCCTGCACGGCGATCCCCCCGCGCCCGAGGAGCTCAGCCAGGCGATATCGGTCGTGCACGACTATCTCGACGACGTCGCCCGCGAGCTGTCCACCGTGAAGGAGGCCACCCGGCTCGTGGGGCTGGCGGGCACGATCACCACCGTCGCCGCGGTCGAGATGGGACTTCCCACCTACGACCGGGATCGCATCCACCACTTCGTGCTTACGCGTGCCGCAGCCGAGGAGGTCTTCCGGACGCTCGCCGTCGAGACGCGCGCCCAGCGAATTCACAATCCCGGGCTCGAGGAAGCACGCGCCGATGTGATCGTCGGCGGCACCGCCATCCTCGTCACCGTCATGCGGCACTTCGACTTCGACGAGTGCCTCGTCTCCGAGGCCGACATCCTCGACGGCCTCGTCCGCAGCCTGGCCGACGCGGATCAGTAGTTTGGTCCCCGTCCGCTACGGAACCGCGGCCGGGCGGTGGGTGATCGCCGCGGCGGTTCTCGGCTCTGGTGTTGCGTTCCTCGACGCCACGGTCGTCAACGTGGCGCTGCCCGCGATCGGGCGCGACCTCCACGCCGGCTTCTCCGGCCTGCAGTGGACCCTCGACGCCTACCTGCTGAGCCTCGGCTCGCTCCTCCTCGTGGGCGGCTCGCTCGGCGACCTCTTCGGGCGGCGCCGCGTGTTCGTCATCGGGCTGGTGGGCTTCACGGCATCGTCGGTGCTGTGCGGCGCGGCGCCGACCATCGCCACCCTCGTCGTGGCGCGGGCCGTCCAGGGCGCGGCGGCCGCGCTCCTCGTGCCCGGCAGCCTGGCGTTGCTCTCGGCGTCCTTCCATCCCGACGACCGGGCCCGGGCGGTGGGAGCGTGGTCGGGGCTGGCCGGCGTGTGGACGGCGGTGGGGCCGTTCCTGGGTGGCTGGCTGATCGGCGCCGTCTCGTGGCGGCTGGTGTTCTTTGTCAACCTTCCCGTCGCCGCGTTCGCGGCGTGGGTCGCGCTGCACCACGTGCCCGAGAGTCTCGACGAGGACGCCGACCGCCATGTCGACGTGCTGGGTGCCGTCGCCGTCACCGCCGGGCTCGGCGGCGCCGTGTACGCGCTCATCGAGGGCCCGGTGCACGGCGTATCCGTCGCGATCGTCGCCATGGCCCTGGTGAGCGCGGCCGCCCTCGTGCTCTTCGTCGTCGTCGAGCTGCGGTCGCCGCACCCGATGGTGCCGATGTCGCTGTTCCGGTCGCGCCAGTTCAGCGCCGCGAACGCCACCACGTTCGCGGTGTACGCCGCGCTGGGCATCGCGATGTTCCTACTCGTGCTCGAGCTTCAGAAGGTGCTGGCCTACTCGCCCCTCGAAGCCGGCGCCTCGCTCCTTCCCGTCACGCTGCTCCTTCTCCTGCTCTCGTCACGCACCGGCGCGCTCGCGCAACGCATCGGGCCGCGCCTGCCGATGACACTGGGACCGGTCGTCGCCGCCGCCGGGCTGGCCCTCCTCGCCCGCGTCGGTCCCGGCACCACCTACGTCGGCGCCGTGCTCCCGGGCGTCGTGGTGCTCGGCCTCGGGCTCGCCCTGACCGTGGCGCCGCTCACCGCCGCCGTCCTCGCCGCGATCGACGAGCACCACGTCGGTGTCGGCTCTGCGATCAACAACGCCACCGCCCGGGTGTCGGGCCTCGTCGCGGTCGCCCTCGTGCCCGCCGTCTCGGGCCTCGCGGGCGCGCACGTCGGCCTCGGCGCGTTCACCACCGGCTTCCACCGCGCGATGTGGATCGGCGCCGGGCTGTGCGCGGCTGGCGGCGTGATCTCGCTAGTGGGCATCCGCCGTGCGGCCGACGTGAGCTGCGTCCCCCACGCCGACATCGGTTCGGCCTGCCACAGCCCCGACCTCCAGCGCGCCGCCGCTGCTGCCTAGCCGCTGCCGCAAAACGAGGCGCGTCGATAGGCTCCGGACGATGCCGCTGTCCGATCGGGTGTTGATGGGGCCGGGGCCGTGCAACCCGTACCCCGAGGTCGTCGAGGCGATGACGCGGCCGATGCTCGGCCACCTCGACCCGGAGTTCCTGTCGGTGCTCGACGAGACCTGCGACCGCCTGCGGGCCGTCTTCCGCACCGCCAACGCGCTGACGCTTCCGATCAGCGGTACCGGGTCGGCGGGGATGGAAGCGGCGTTCGTCAACGTCGTGCACGACGGCGACGTGGTGGTGGTCGGCGTCAACGGTGTCTTCGGCGAGCGCATGTGTGACGTCGCGGCCCGGTGCGGCGCCGAGATTGTGCGGGTCGACGAGGAGTGGGGACGCGCCCTCGACCCTCAGCGCCTGCTCGACGCTCATCCCTCGCCCGCGGTGATCGCCGTGGTCCACGCCGAGACGTCCACGGGCGTCCGCAACGACATTGCGCCGCTCGGCGCTGGGAAGGGCGATGCCCTGCTGCTCGTTGACTGTGTGACGTCGCTCGCCGGCATCCCGGTCGAGGTCGACGGGTGGGGCGTCGACGTCGCATACGCCGGCACGCAGAAGTGCCTCGGCGTCCCGCCGGGGTTGGCGCCGCTCACCGTGAGCGACCGCGCGCGCGAGCGGCTGGTCGTGCGGCCGCGCTCGTGGTACTTCGACCTCGGGCTCATCGGCGAGTACACGGGCCCGGCCCGCAAGTACCACCACACCGCGCCCGTCACCGCCGTGCTCGGCCTCCACGCCGGCCTCGGCACCGTGCTCGCGGAGGGGCTCGAGCGCAGCTGGGCCCGCCACGCCGAGTGCGGCCGGCTCGTGCAGGACGGGCTGCAGAAGCTCGGCTTCAGTCTCGTCGCCGACGACGACTGCCGGCTCCCGCAGCTCACCACCGCGTGGCTCCCCGACGGCGTCGACGACGCGATCACCCGTCGCACATTGCTCGAGCGCTTCGGGATCGAGGTCGGGGGCGGCCTCGGGGTGTTCGCCGGGCGGGCGTGGCGCATCGGCTGCATGGGTCATACGGCGCGGCCGCGCAACGTCACGCTGCTCCTCGGCGCGCTGGCGGAGGTCCTCGCCCGTTGACGCGCGAGTACGCGTGGGTTCCCGACCCCGCGCGCGCACTTGACACCAACGTGGGCCGGTTCATGGCCGCCCACGGCATCGCCGCCATCGACGAGCTCCGGGCGCGCTCAGTCGACGACATGGAGTGGTTCTGGGACGCGGTCGTGCGCTTCCTCGAGCTGGAGTGGTTCGAGCCGTACGACAAGGTGCTCGACACGGCCGACGGCATCCCCTGGGCCACGTGGTTCACCGGTGGGCGGCTCAACCTGGCCCACAACTGCCTCGACCGGCACGCGGCGTCCACGCCCGACCGCACCGCGCTCGTCTGGGAGGGCGAGGACGGCCGGGTGCGCACCTGGACCTGGGCCGAGCTGCGCCGGCAGACGGACGCGCTGGCGTTTGTGCTCGACAGCCGCGGCGTCGGCATCGGCGACGCCGTCGGCGTCTTCCTGCCGATGGTGCCCGAGACGATCGCCACCGTGCTCGCCGTCGCCAAGATCGGCGCCGTGTTCCTGCCGCTCTTCAGCGGCTACGGCGCGACGGCGGTGGCGGCGCGGCTGGACGACGCCGGCGCCAAGGCGCTCGTAACCGCCGACGGTTACCTGCGCCGCGGCCGCGCCGTGCCGATGAAGAAGGTGGCCGACGAGGCGGTGGCCGCGGTGCCGTCCGTGGAGACGGTCGTCGTGGTGCCAAGGCTGGGCCATGGCGGCGTCGAGGCGGGCGGGCGCGACGTCCTGTGGCCCGAGCCCGACGGTCGCGAGTTCGCCACGCGCCCGGTCGACAGCGAGCACCCGCTGTTCATCGCCTACACGTCCGGCACGACCGGCCGGCCCAAGGGCTCGGTGCACGTCCACGGCGGTTTCCTCGTCAAGATCGCGGCCGAGCTGGCGTTCATGTTCGACCTGCGCCAAAGCGACACCCTCTTCTGGTTCACCGACATGGGTTGGATCATGGGCCCGTGGGAGACGGTGGGCGGGCTCGCCGCCGGCGCCACGCTCGCGCTGTACGAGGGCGCGCCCGACCATCCGTCGCCCGACCGTCTGTGGGCGTTCCTCGAGCGACACGCCGTCACCGTCCTCGGCATCGGCCCCACGCTCGTTCGGGCGCTGATGCCCCATGGCGACGACTGCGTGCGGGCCCACGACCTCTCCGCGCTGCGTCTGCTCGGGTCCACGGGCGAGCCGTGGAACGAGGCGCCGTGGTGGTGGTACTTCGACGTCGTCGGCGGGCGACGGTGCCCGGTCATCAACATCTCGGGCGGTACCGAGGTCGGCGCCTGCTTCCTCGGACCCCACCCGGTCGAGCCGATCAAGCCGATGTCACTCGGCGGGCCGGCGCTCGGCATGGCCGTCGACGTGTTCGACGACGCCGGCCGGCCGCTGCGGGGCCGCGTCGGCGAGCTCGTGTGCACCCAGCCGTGGCCGGGGATGACCCGCGGCCTCTACAAGGACCCAGAGCGCTACCTCGAGACGTACTGGAGCCGGTGGCCCGGCGTGTGGGTCCAGGGCGACTGGGCCTCGGTCGACGACGACGGCCAGTGGTTCTTGCACGGCCGCAGCGACGACACCATCAAGGTGGCGGGCAAGCGCGTGGGACCGGCGGAGGTCGAGTCGGCCCTCGTCGGCCATGCGTCGGTCGCCGAGGCCGCCGCCGTGGGCGTGCCCGACGAGGTCAAGGGGGAGGGGATCTGGGGCTTCGTCGTGCTGGTGCCTGGTGTCGAGCCCACCGAGGACCTTCGTGCCGAGCTCGTCGCACTCGTGGCGCGTGAGCTGGGCTCCTCGTTCCGTCCTGCGGCCGTCCGGTTCGCGACGGCGATCCCGAAGACGCGGAATGCGAAGGTCCTGCGACGGGCGATCCGCGCCGTCGTCACCGGTGCCGACGCCGGTGATCTCTCGTCGCTGGAAGAACCGTCGGCCCTCGACGCGGTGCGAGAGGCGGTGTGAGGTCGCGGTGATCTACGAGCTGCGCGGCGGCCGGGTGCTGCTCCGCCCGTTGGAACCGGGCGACTTCCACGCGTGGAGCGAGGTGCGCGAGCGCTGCCGCGACTGGCTGTTGCCGTGGGAGCCGGCCTCGTTGCCCGGACGACCCGACCCGGCGCGCGACCCGCAGGCGTTCGCCGCCCGCTGCGGCGCCCGGCGACGTGAGTGGGAGCTCGGCACGGGCTACGGCTTTGGCATCTTCGTCGACGACGCGCTCGCCGGCGAGATCAACCTCGGCTCGATCCAGCGCGGTCCCTACCAGAACGGCTACGTCGGGTACT
>VAXF01000140.1 GCA_005888395.1 Actinomycetota bacterium
ATCCGGATGCCGGTGATCCCGAGCTTCCTGGCGGTCTCGACCGCGGCCCGCCCCGCGCCGAGCGGGTTGATGCCGCCGGCGTTGCTGATCACCTTCGTGCGACCCGCGGCCACATGCGGGAGCGCGATCCCGAGGTACGCGGGCAGGTCCTTGGTGAACCCGAGCGCCTCGTCCTTCTGGCGGTCCTTCTGGAGGATGGCGAGCGTGAGCTCGGCGAGCGCCTCGAGGCAGAGGTAGTCGACGCCCGCGTCGAGCAGCGTGGTAGTGGAGGCCACGCTGTCGCCGTAGAAGCCCTGCCCGCCCGCGACTCGGATGGTCACCGCGACACCTTGCCTGGGTACGGTGCTCCCGTGCACGTCGTGGCCCGCTTCGCCGATGTGGTGGGCCGCGAGACGGTCCCGCTCGACGAGGCTGCCCTGCTGGTCGCCGCCCACGACCGTCCCGAGCTCGACGTCGCCGGCGAGCTCGAACGGCTCGACGCGCTCGCTGCCGGATGCGCGGAGCCGAGCCTCGACGGGCTGCGGCGCCATCTCTTCGCCGACCTCGGCTTCGTCGGGAACACCGACGACTACTACGACCCGCGCAACTCGTTCCTCGACGAGGTCGTCACGCGCCGCACGGGTCTGCCGATCACGCTCGCCGTCGTCACCATCGAGGTCGGGCGCCGGCTCGGTCTGGCTCTGGCCGGCGTCGGCATGCCGGGGCACTTCCTCGTCAGGGCGTCCGGCGAGCCAGGGACCTTCCTCGACCCTTTCGCCGGCGGCGTGGTGCTCGACGAGGCCGGGTGCGAGCGGCGCTTCCGCGCCCTGCACGGCGACGGCGCGCTGTGGCTGCCCTCGTTCCTCGAACCGGTCGACACCGTGACGATCCTCGGCCGCATGCTGGCCAACCTCCGTGCCGTCTACACGTCGCGCGGCGACCAGCGCGTTCTGGCCCAGGTGCTGTCGCTGCGACTGGCGCTGCCGCCCACGCCGGACGAGGAAGCGCGTCGGCTCGGGCTCGCGCTCACGGCATCGGTCGGCCACCGCGAGGCAGCGTCGGAGCTCGAGACGCTCGCGACGCTGCTGCCGGGGCGGGCCGGCGTGCTGCAGGCCGAGGCCCACGCGCAGTTGGCCCGCCTCAACTGACGGTTATGCGCGTGCGTCGTCGCGCCGTCGTGTCGGGCCGCGTGCAGGGAGTGTTCTTCCGCGACTCGTGCCGGCGGCAGGCATTGGCCGAGGGCGTCGACGGATGGGTGCGCAACCGCCGCGACGGCGGCGTCGAGGCGTGCTTCGAGGGCGAGGCCGACGCCGTCGAGCGCATGGTCGAGTGGTGCCGTCGCGGGCCGTCGCGCGCGCTCGTCACGCGCGTCGACGTCAGCGACGAGGCGCCGGAGGGCGAGCGGGGCTTCCGCGTCGGGTGACGGACTACGTTGAGCCCGACCGACGACTCAGGGGGACCAGCCGATGCCGGTACGCAGCGCCGACGCCCGATGGGAGGGCACGCTCCAGGACGGCAAGGGCCAGATGCGGCTCGGGGGCGGCGCCTACGAGGGCGCGTACTCCTTCTCGTCCCGGTTCGAGGACGGCTCCGGCACCAATCCCGAGGAGCTGATCGCCGCCGCGCACGCGGGCTGCTACTCGATGGCGCTCTCGGCCACGCTCGGCCGCAACGGCTTCGAGCCCAAGCGGATCGACACGACGGCCAAGGTCCACCTCGACAAGGGCGATGCCGGGTTCTCGATCACGAAGATCGACCTCGTGACCCGAGCCGAGGTCGACGGCATCGAGCCGGCGAAGTTCGACGAGCTGGCCGAGGACACCAAGCGAAACTGTCCTGTGTCGAAGCTGCTCGCGCCCGGCGCCGAGATCACCCTGGACGCGACGCTGGCGTGAAACACGCGACGAGTGGCGCCATCCGCATCCACTACCAGGACACCGGCGAGGGGGAGCCGGTGCTCGTCCTCAACGGGTGGACGGGTTCGGGGCTGATCTGGCCGCAGGCGTGGGTCGACGACCTCGCGCGCGACTTCCGGCTGCTGCGCGTCGACAACCGTGGCACCGGGCATTCCGAGATCACCGACGATCCCTTCACCATCTCCGACATGGCGGGTGACGCCGTCGCCGTCCTCGACGCCGAGGGCGTCGACAGCGCCCACGTGTTCGGCTTGTCGATGGGCGGGATGATCGCCCAGACCATCGCCCTCGAGCACCCCGAGCGCGTGCGCACGCTCGTGCTGGCCGCCACCGCCCCGCCGGCGCCCGAGAACGTGGCGCCGGAACCCGAGGTGCTGGCGCAGCTCCTCGCGCCCCGCGATCCGGGTCTCCCTCCTGGCCACTACATGGGGGCGATCTGGGGGGCCATCTGCGCGCCCGACTTCCCGCAGCGTCGCCCCGACGTGCTCGACGCGCTCGTGGCCGCCGTCATGGCCAAGCCCACCCCGCTCGAGGTGATCATGCTGCAGCTGCAGGCCATCGTCGGGTTCGTCGATCCCGACCGGCTGGGGTCGATCGCGACCACGACGCTGGTGCTCCACGGCACCGACGACCCGCTCCTGCCCGTGGAGAACGGCCGCCGGCTCGGCAAGCTCGTGCCGGACGCGCGCTACGAGGAGTTGGCCGGTGTGGGTCATCTCGTCCCCTGGGAGGCGCCCGAGCGCACGTCTGAGCTCATGCGCGAGGTCCTCCTCTGAACGTCGTCGTCACCGGTTCGATCGCACACGACGAGCTGATGCGATTCGACGGCCGCTTCGTCGAGCACCTCATCCCCGAGCAGCTGCACCGCTTGTCGGTGTCGTTCCTCGTCAGCGACTTCGAGCGCCGGCGCGGTGGCAACGCCGCCAACATGTGCTTCGGCATGGCCCAGCTGGGCCTGCGCCCGATCCTCGTCGGCGCGGTCGGGCCCGACTTCGACGACTACCGCTCGTGGCTCGACCGGCACGGCGTCGACACCGAGTCGGTGCACGTCTCGCCCGAGCGCTACACCGCTCGGTTCGTGTGCACGACCGACGCCGACGACAACCAGATCGCCACCTTCTACGCGGGCGCGATGGCAGACGCGCGCGACATCGAGCTGCGGCCTGTGGCGGCGCGAGTGGGAAGGCTCGACCTCCTCGTCGTCGGCCCGAACGATCCCGAAGCGATGCTGCGCCACACGCGAGAGGCGCGCGACGAAGGCATCCCGTACCTGGCCGACCCCAGCCAGCAGCTCTCGAGCCTCCACGGCGACGAGATCCGCGAGCTCGTGCGCGGCGCCCGTTACCTCGTCACGAACGACTACGAGGCGGCGTTGCTCGAGTCGAAGACGGGCTGGAGCCGCGACGAGGTACTGGCGCAGGTCGGCGTGCGCGTCACCACCCACGGCCCCGACGGGTGCGTGATCGAGCGGGCCCGGGAGGAGCCGATCAAGGTGGCTGCGGCCCCCGAGGAGTCGTCGCTCGACCCCACGGGCGTCGGCGACGCGTTCCGGGCCGGGTTCGTGGCGGGGCAGGCGTGGGGCCTCGACCTCGAGCGCAGCGCGCAGGTCGGGTCGCTGCTCGCGACCCACGCCCTCGAGCACGTCGGGCCCCAGGAGTACGAGCTCGACCGGGCCCGGTTCCTCGCCCGCTTCGGCGCCGCGTTCGGCGACGCCGCCGCGGCCGAAGTCGGAGAGTGTCTGTCGTGAGTGTGATCGTACGGGAGGGCGAGGCCGACCTCGGCGTCCTCGACGGCCGGCGAGTGGCGGTGGTGGGCTACGGCAACCAGGGCCGGTCGTGGGCGCTCAACCTGCGTGACTCGGGCCTCGACGTGTCGGTGTGCGTGCGCGCCGACGCGACCCGCGACGCGGCCGAAGGTGACGGGTTCGCGACTCTCGACCTCTCCGATGCGAACGAGGCCGACGTGCTCTGCCTCCTGATCCCCGACGACGTCGTGCCGACGCTCCCGCTCGCGCCGCGCGCCGACGCGCTGGTGCTCGTCGCCAGCGGGTACACGCTCGCCTTCGGGCGGCTCGACCCGGCGTGCGACGTGGGGATGGTGGCGCCGCGGATGCTCGGCCCGGAGGTACGCCGCTGCTACGAGGAGAGCGTCGGCTTCATCACCGCCGTCGGCGTGCACCGCGACGCCACGGGGCACGCGCGCGCTCGCACCCTCGCCGTGGCCAAGGCCATCGGCGGCCTGCGTCAGGGCGCGCTCGAGCTCACGCCGATGCAGGAGGCGGTGCTCGACCTCGCCGTCGAGCAGGCGCTGTCGCCGGTGCTGCGGCGCGTCAGCGAGTCGTTCGTGCAGGTGATGCTCGAGGAGGGTGTGCCGATCGAGGCGATCGTCACCGAGCTCGTGCTGTCCGGCGAGGTCGAGCGCACCTACCGGCTGGTACGCCTCGAGGGCGGAGCGGCCCAGACGCTCTACCACTCGCCGACCAGCCAGTACGGGCAGCTCTCGCGCGCCGGCCGCTACGACCACCTCGACGTCGCCGCCACGATGCGCGAGCTCGTTGACGACATCACCTCGGGCCGTTTCGCCGACGAATGGGACGCCGAGCGCGACAGCGGCTACGCGCAGCTCAACGCGCTTCGCGACAGGGCGATGGCACCGGAGATCCTCGCCTTCGAGGCCGACCTGCGCTCGAAGCTCGGCGAGGGCTCTCTCGGGTCCTGACGTCAGCGGCTCTGGCGGCGGCCCTTCTCGATGACGGCCTCACGCCGCTGCTCGACCGCCGCGGGATCGAATCGTTCGCGGTAGAAGCCGCGCGCGACGTCGCGCTCGACCTCCCACCCACCCGCAATCGTCGTTTCGGCGGTTCGCTTGTACTCGTCGAGCATCGTCCGCACGGCGACGCGGTCGTTGGCTGCGATCTCGGCGGCCATCGCCCGTACGGCCGGCAGCAACTCGTCGTGGGCAACCACATCGACGACCAGGCCCCACGCCCGCGCCTCGTGAGCGTCGAGGAACGTGCCGGTGAGGCTGAGCTGCATCGCCTTTCGGACACCGACCGCCTGGGGGAGCAGCACCGACATCCCACCCGCGGGCACCACGCCGACGCGCGCGTGCGTGTCGCCGAAGCGCGCCCGCTCGGACGCAACGAGGAAGTCGCACTGGAGCGCAAGCTCGAACCCGCCCGTGACGGCGGGGCCGTTCACCGCGCCGATCACCGGCTTCGTCATCGGATGCCAGAACCTCGGGGCGGCGGGAGACGCGGGCAGCCCCGACGCTCCCAGCTCCCCGAGATCGAGGCCCGCGCAGAACGCCGGGTCGGTACCGGTGAGCACGACCACCTCGACCGTGTCGTCCGCCTCCATCGCCGCCATCGCGTCGGGAATGGCGGCGATGAGCTCCCGGCTCAGCGCGTTGCGGGCCTCGGGCCGGTTGAGCGTGACGACGCCGACACCGTCGCTGACCTCGGTGAGAACGACCGGCACGGGGGGGAATCTAGGGTGCGGACGTGATCGAGGACCTGTCCGATCCGCGGCGGGCCGAACCGACCTACGTCAATCCGGAACGGGCGATGCTCGAGGCATGGCTCCAGTTTCACCGCACGACCCTGCTGCTCAAGTGCGAGGGGCTCGACGACGCCGGCCGCAAGCGCCGGCCCGTTCCCACCTCGATGCTGTCGTTGCACGGCCTCGTCCGGCACATGGCCGAGGTGGAGCGCAACTGGTTCCGGCGCGCCTTGCTCATGGACGAAGCACCGCCGATCTGGGCCGATCCTCCGGGGGAGGACCGCGAGCTCTTCCCCATCGACGACGCGGACTGGGAAGCCGACCTCTCTGTGTGGAAAGCCGAATGTGACCGCAGTCGGGAGGCGGCGGCGAAGCACGGGCTGGACGACACAGGTTTGCGGCGGGGCCAGCCTGTATCCCTCCGGGGGATCTACGCCCACATGATCGAGGAGTACGCCCGCC
>VAXF01000141.1 GCA_005888395.1 Actinomycetota bacterium
CCACCGCTCCGAGCACCACCACCACGACGCCGGGGGTCACTACGACCACCGTGTCGGGGGTCACTACGACCACCACGACGACGCTGCCGACGCTGCCCAACCCCGCGCCGCCCAGCGCCGCCGACGTGTCGGCGGCGACCGAGCAGGACACCGCCGTGAGCGTCACCCTGAGCGGCGCCGACCTGAACGACTGCGAGCTCACGTTCTCGATCGTCACCCCACCGGCGCACGGCAGCCTCGGGGCGATCTCGAGCAATGCCTGCGCGCTCGGACTGCCGATGAGCGACACGGCCGCCGTCCCGTACATGCCGGCGGCGGGCTACACCGGCAACGACTCCTTCACCTACGAGGTGAACGACGGGACGAGCGACTCGAGCCCGGCCACGGTGCGCATCACGGTCAAGCCGAAGGCGCCCCCCACGTGCGCCACCGGTCCCGTGCAGGGCTGCCGCAGGCCGGTCCGCTCCCAGGTGGCCAAGCTGTCGCTGCGCGACACCACGCCGGACAGCGGCGACCGGATGCTCTGGAAGTGGGTGTACGGGGCCGCCACCTCGAAGGCCGACTTCGGCGACCCGCTCACCTCGACGAACTACGAGCTCTGCATCTTCGACGGCGACGGTCACACGATCGGGCGGGCCGGCGCGCCGCCGGGGCGGCAGTGCGGCGGGCGCCCGTGCTGGAAGGGGACGAGCACGCAGTTCACGTATCGCAACCGCGACCGCACGCCCGGGGGAGGCCGGGGGGAGTCGTCGGTGACGCTTAGCCTGCGCGAAGGGCCGGACGGGAAGGCCCGCATCGTCGCGAAGGGCACGGGCCCGACGATCGATCTGTCACCGCTCCCGGCGACCCAGCCGGTCATCGTCCAGATCAAGAACAGCGAGGGGAAGTGCTGGGAGGCAACCTACAGCGCGCCGGCGCGCAGGAACACGGCCGCGCAGTTCTCCGACAAGAACGACTGAGGAGGGACCCATGCGACGCGGAACCGCCGTGCCGCTCGTCGTGGCCCTCCTGGCGGCGACGGCGGCCCTGGTCGTCGCCCAGGCGCGCATGTGGCCACGGCCGCCGACCGACACGAACCCCCGTGCCAACACCCCGAACGACCACGACTTCGACTACGCCGAACCCGACGACGAGGACGGCGACTACATGCCGAACGCGGCGAGCGTGTTCGACGAGGACCATCGCCTCTTCGGTTTCGCACCGAACGACACCAAGACGACCGCGCTCTACGGCGATCCGAACAACCCCCGGGCCGGGCAACCGCAGGTCTCCGGCGTGTCCGCAGACCTCGCCTGGAAGCTCTCGATCGGAGACCAGAGCGTCGGGGTCGCCATCTGCGACACCGGCATCCGCTGGGACCGCGAGGAGCTCCGCCGCCGCATCCGCCTGAACACAGGCGAGCTGCCCGTGCCGTGCGGCCCGACCGCCGGGCAGAAGGGCCGGCCGCTCGCCGAGTACGACTGCGACGGCGACGGCATCTTCACCCCCGACGACTACGCCGGCATCGTCGCGCCGAACGAGGGGCCGCACGGTGACCCGACCAAGCTCGACGGCGAGGACATCATCGTCCACTTCTCCGACGGCGTCGACGACGACGGGAACGGCTTCGTCGACGACATTGCCGGCTGGGACTTCTTCGACGACGACAACGATCCCTTCGACGCCAGCTCCTACAGCTCGGCGAACAACCACGGCAGCGGCCGCGCCTCGGATGCGCTCGCCGAGGGCAACAACCGGCTCTCCTCGCTCGGCCTCTGCCCCCGCTGCCGGCTGACGCCGATCCGCATCTGGGACACGTTCGTCGCCGACCCGAACAACTTCGCCCTCTGCATGCTCTACGCCGCCGACAACGGCGTCAACGTGATCGAGGCCGCGATCGGCGCGCTCACCACCACGGAGTTCGCGCAGGCCTCGACCCAGTACGCCTACGAGCACGGCGTGGCGCTCATGGAAGTCTCCTCGGACCTGAACACGCCCGACCACAACACGCCCACCAACTTCAACAACACGATCTACGTGAAGGGCGTGGTCGCGGACGCCGAGGGCCTCAGCATGAACGAGAACCAACCGCCCTTCCCGCAGGTGCAGCTGACGGCGCAGGTCGGCACCTGGCTGCGCGACTCGAACCTGACCCAGTACGGCGGGCACGCCCACATCGACATGAAGGGCTCGACCGGCTCGGAGTGCACCGGCCAGGCGGCCGGCGCCGCCGGGCTCCTCATGTCGTACGCCAGGCAGCGCGGCACGCCGCTCACCTCGAACGAGGTGAAGCAGATCCTGACCCTGACCGCCGACGACGTGCTGCCGGGCGACACGGTCGGGACGGGCGCCCCCGATCCCTCGCAGCTCGGCTGGGACCAGCACTCCGGCTACGGGCGCGTGAACCTCCGCCACGCGCTCGAGCGGCTCGGCGTGCCGGCGCTCGGCATCCCCGCCAGAATCCCGCCCGAGGCGACGCTCGAGCGCCCGGCGTGGTTCCAGGTCCTCGATCCCGTCGCCGGCCCCGCGCAGGTGCCGATCGAGGGCACGGCGTCGGCCGACCGCGGAGCAACCACCAGCTTCACGTGGACGCTCGAGTTCGGCGTCGGCATCGAGCCGACGACCTTCACGCAGTTCGCGAGCGGGTCGAGCCCGAGCCGTGTCGGGTTCGACGGCTCAAGCACGCCGCCGCGCCGCCCCGGCGCGGTGCTGGCCAACCTGAACCTGGCCAACGTGATGGGGGCCTTCCCTCCGGCGACCGACTTCACGGCGCCGCCTTCCGGCGTGGTCGTTCAGGGGCAGGCGAACATCCCCTCGAACCAGTTCGCGTTCACCGTCCGCCTGCGCGTGACCGACGGCGACGATGCGACCAACGTGGGCGAGGACCGCAAGGTCTTCTTCGTGCACCACGACCCGACCATCCACCCCGGCTGGCCGATCGCGATCGACGCCAACGGCGATCGCCTGACGGACGGCGGCTTCGAGCCGCCGCCCCAGATGGCCGACCTGGACGGCGACAACGTCATGGAGATCGTGCAGGCGACCGCTGCCGGCCGCATCTACGCGTTCCGCGGCGACGGCGCCCTGCTCCCCGGCTTCCCGGTCGCGACCAACACGGCGCGCAACGTGGTGCCGCACCTCGGCGCGCCGGCCTTCGCCAGCGGGGCCATCGCGCCGCCCTCGCCGATGACCAGCTCGCGGCCGGCGGTGGGGGACCTCGACCACGACGGCTATCCCGAGATCGTCTACGCCAACATCGAGGGCGACGTGTACGTCTTCCGCCACGACGGGACGCCCTTCCCGGGGTTCCCGGTGCGCATCGACCCGACCTTCTCGTCCAAGGCGGTCCGCACCAAGGGGAACCACGTGAAGACGGGCATCATCGGGACACCCGTGCTCGGCGACCTCGACGGCGACGGCTTCCTCGACATCGTGGTCTCCGCCTTGGACCAGCATGTCTACGCCTGGAACCGGTTCGGGGCGCTCCTCCCCGGATGGCCCGTCAAGCTGCAGCAGGCTCCGAGCCAGCCCGGTGCGTGCGACACGGTGTGCTCGGGAGGCGCGCGGGACGGCGACGGATGCAGCACGAACGCGGACTGTCCGGGCGGCGCGTGCGGGCCGCTCGGGGCCGAGAGCATCAACACGCCGACCCTCGCCGACCTGGACGGTGACCGCGAGCTCGAGGTCGTCATCGAGACGAACGAGGTGTGTGCGGCGACCGGCGACGCGAGCCAGTTCTTCCCCAACGACCAGAACAACCCGACCTCGATCCCCGGCCTGAACACGGGCACGGTGCTCTCGGCCGCCTTCGCGTTCGCCGGCGGCTCGGGCCGCCTCTACGCGCTGCACAACGACGGGAACGATCACGCCGGCGGGCCGTTCGTCGCCGGCTGGCCCGTCAAGATCGATGGCCTCGCGATCGACGTGTTGCCGCTGATCGGCCCGGGCCAGAACGTGGCGGTCGGGGACCTCGATCCCTCGGCGGGGCTCGAGGTGGTGGCCAACGTCACGAGCGCCAACCTCGCTCTCTTCCGCCCGGACGGCACCCGCCTCCGCGACATGGACCCGAGCGCGCACGGCGCGGCCTCCGACACGGCGCAGGACAGCAGCAGCATCGTGAACCTCTTCGAGTACCCGGCGATCGGCGACATCGACCGCGACGGGCGGCTCGACGTGAGCAAGGTCGGCATGACGCTGCAGGGGCTCGTCAACCTGGTCCTGGTGGGCCAGAACGAGCCCTTCCACCACGTGCTGCAGGCCTGGACGGGGGCGAGCGGGACGCCGCTCCCGGGCTTCCCCAAGGTGATCGACGACTACGGGCTCACCACCGTCCCGCTCCTCGTCAACGTGGGCGCCACCACCGACGTGGGCGACACGCTCAACATGCCCGAGCTGGTCTCCGGCAACGGGCTCTACCTGGTGCACGCCTTCGACGCGAACGGCCGCGAGCCGTCGGGCTGGCCGAAGCTGACCGGCGGCTGGCACGTGGGGCAGCCGGCGGCAGGCGATTTGAACGACGACGGCCTGGTCGAGGTCGCGTGGGGCACGCGCGAGGGGAACTTCTTCGTGTGGGACACGCCGGCGCCCATCTGCAACACGGCCACCACCGCGAACCTCGACGGCCGCGACGGCGCCTACAACCCGCAGGTGAACCTCTGGAACAACAACCGCTACGGGCAGGACACCGTGCCGCCGGCCCGCTTCCGCCCGAGCGAGATCACGGCGCGCAGCACGAACCGGAGCGCCAACTCGATCACCATCGACTTCGCACGCATCCCGGGCGACGACCTGTACTGCGGCACGGCCGCGCGCTTCGACGTCCGCTTCTCGACCGCGGGTCCGATCGCGACCCAGGCCGAGTTCGACGCCGCCACACCGGTGGCGACCGTCCCGCCCCCACCGCCCGGCAACCACGACGCCGGCGGCTCCATCACGGTGAGCGACGCGCGCTTCGCCGATCGGCTCGTCTACCTGGCGGTGCAGGTGGTCGACGATGCGGGCAACGTCTCGCCCGTGACGTCCCTCGGCAGCTTCAGCCTCCTGCGCACCTTCACGCTCGTGCGCGGGCGCATCACCTTCCGCCACGCGGCCGGCGGCGGCGACGACGGCCTCTCGCTGCGCGGGGTGGTGCCGCTGCCGCTCTCGGCGTTCGATCCCTCGAGCGAGGCCTTCACCCTCATGCTCTCCGACGACGACGGCACGATCTTCAGCGCGACGATTCCCGCGGGGCAGTTCCTCGCCAACAGCCGCGGCACGCGGCTCCTCTATCGCGTGAGGACTCCGGGTCTCTCGCGCGTCGCGCTCTCGTCCGACCGCAACGGCGGCCTTCGCGTCCGGGCCCGCGGCCGCGGCCTCGATCTCAGCGGGGCGAACCGGCCGGCGATCACGACGGTCCTCGGCTTCGGACCGGACCAGTTCGAATCGACGAACGTGTTCCGGGCGATCGGCGCGAGGCTCGGGTTCTCGTGAGCTGATCCGGCGGCGGCCGCGGGGTCGGGGGGGGAGAGGCTTTTTATTGAGCAGGCGCGTGCACGGAGTTTGTGCACGCGCACGCACGCCGTGCAAATTGCAGCGCGGGCTCGTGACCGCGGCTGGCCGGGCTTTTGCTCTTCCCGGCCTGGCATGAAGCGGATCGATGCGATCATCAAGCCGTTCAAGCTCGATGAGGTGAAGGACCGCCTTGCGGCGGTCGGGGTGCAGGGGCTGACGGTGAGCGAGGTGAAGGGCTTCGGTCGCCAGAAGGGCCACACCGAGCTCTACCGCGGCGCCGAGTACGTCGTCGACTTCCTGCCC
>VAXF01000137.1 GCA_005888395.1 Actinomycetota bacterium
CGGTGGGGTTCATGGCGCGAGAGCTCCTCGGGACGCTGCCGGGGGAAGCCCCAGGATAGTCAGACGAGGCCGAACTCCTCCAGCAGCGCCCGATCGGCGGTCGTGAGGCCGCCGCGCGCCTCGACCAGGTCGGGCCGCTGCGCCACCGTGCGGGCCAGCGCCTGCGCGCGCCGCCAGCGGGCGATGCGGCCGTGGTCGCCCGAGCGCAGCACCTCCGGCACCTCCCAGCCCCTGAAGTCGGCCGGCCGGGTGTAGTGCGGGTACTCGAGCAGGCCGTCGGCGAACGACTCCTCCTCCGTCGAGGCCTCATTGCCCATCACGCCGGGCATCAGCCGGGCCACGGCCTCGATCACCACCATCGCCGCCACCTCGCCGCCGGCGAGGACGTAGTCGCCCACCGACAGCTCGTCGTCGACGAGGTGCTCCCGCACCCGCTCGTCGACTCCCTCGTAGCGGCCGCACAGCAGCGAGAACGCGCCGGCCGCCGCGAGGTCGCGCGCACGGGCCTGGTCGAACCGGCGACCTGCCGGCCCGAGCAGCAGCAGCGGACGCGGCGGCTCGACCGCCTCGACCGCCGTGAACACCGGCTCGGGCGCGAGCACCATCCCCGCACCCCCGCCGAACGGCGCGTCGTCGACCGAGCGGTGCGGGTCGCCGGCCCACCGCCGCAGGTCGTGCACGCGCACGTCGACCAGTCCGGCGGCGCGCGCCTTGCCGAGCAGGCTGTGCCCGCAGAACCCCTCGACCATGTCGGGGAAGATCGTGAACACGTCGATCCTCATCAGGCCTCGTCGAGCAGGCCGTCGGGTGGGTCGACGACGATGCGGCCCGGCTCGTGCTCGACCACGAAGGTGAGCGGCACCAACCGGCCGTCGTCGAGCACCAGCAGGTCGCTCGCCGGGTTGGCCTGCACCTCGCGCACCCGGCCGTGGGTGCGGCCGGCGCGGTCGACGACCTCGGCCCCCGTGAGCTCGTGCACCCACAGCGCGTCGGGGTCGGCGATCGGCTCGGCCCGCAGCACCACCCCGCGCAGCCGGTCGGCCCCGCCCCGATCGGCGACGCCCTCGAAGACGACGATCCAGCGGGCCTGGTGGGGACGGGACGCCTCCACCCGCAGGTCGCCCCGGTCGGACGCCAGCACCGTCCCCGGCGCCAGCCGCTCGGTGCGGTTGGTCACCAGCTCGACCACGACCTCGCCCTTCAGCCCATGGGGCCGGACCACCCGCCCGACCTCCAGCAGCAAAGCGGCCCTAGTCGACGATGTCGACGGCGGCGTCGATGCCGTCACGCGAGCCGGCGGCGCGCACGACGGCCCGGATCGCCTGGGCGACGCGACCCCGGCGGCCGATGACGCGGCCGAGGTCGTCGGGCGCCACGTGCAGCCGAAGCATCACACCGCCACGGCGTTCCTCGGCCTCCACCACGACGGCGTCGGGCTCGTCGACGATCGCGCGGGCGATGTAGGCGAGCACGGCGCGGGCCGTGCCGCCCTCGACGCGGTTGCCGAAGTCGTCGTCGAGGTCGTCGTCGAGCTCGTCGAGGTCGTTGCCGCGATCGGTCATGCGCTCTCGACGGCGCCCGAGATGCGCAGCAGCTTGGCCACCGTCTCGGTGGGCTGCGCGCCCTTGGCCAGCCAGGCCTTGGCTTTCTCGTTGTCGATCTTCACCACCGACGGCTCGGCACGCGGCTCGTAGGTGCCGAGGATCTCGATGAACCGACCGTTGCGCGGTGAACGGCTGTCGGCCGCGACCACGCGGTAGGTCGGCTGCTTGGGCTTCCCCATCCGCACCAGACGGAGCTTCACGGCCATGTCGTCGTCCCCTTACCTCGTAAGGCCCGGCATCGTGGGTACGCCGCGCATGGCCTTCCGGCCCTTTGGCATCCTGCCGAACGTCTTCATCATCTTCTGCACCTCTTTGAACTGCTTGAGCAGCTGGTTGACGTCGGTCGTCGTCATCCCGCTGCCCTTGGCGATCCGCAGGCGCCGGGAACCGTTGATGATCGCCGGGTTGCGCCGCTCGTCGGGGGTCATGGAGCGGATGATCGCCTCGACCCGCGCGATCTCGCGATCGTCGATCTCGGCCTTCTTCAGCTCCTTCGGAATCCCCGGGAGCATACCGACGATGCCCTGGAGAGGCCCCATCTTCTTCACCTGCTGCATCTGCTCGAGGAAGTCCTCGAGCGTGAGCCGGCCCTCGGCGAGCTTGGCCGCGGCCTGCTCGGCGGCGTCGGCGTCGTAGGCCTCCTCGGCCTTCTCGATGAGCGTCATCACGTCGCCCATGCCGAGGATTCGCCCGGCCATGCGGTCGGGATGGAACGTCTCGAAGTCGGCCAGCTTCTCGCCCACCGAGGCGAACGCGATCGGCCGCCCGATGACCTCCTTCACCGACAGCGCGGCGCCGCCGCGCGCGTCGCCGTCGAGCTTCGACAGGATGACGCCGTCGATCGCCACCGTGGCGTGGAACGACTCGGCCACGTTGACGGCGTCCTGGCCGGTCATGGCGTCGACAACGAGGAAGGTGTAGTCGGGCTCGACGGCCGCGGAGATGCGCCGCATCTCGTCCATCAGCTCGCTGTCGACGTGCAGCCGCCCGGCGGTGTCGACCACCAGCACGTCGCGCCCGAGCCGGCGGGCCTCCTCCACGCTCTTGGTCGCGACCGTCTCCGGGTCACTGGCCTCGCTGAACACGGGAACGTCGATCTGACCGCCCAGCACCCGCAGCTGCTCGACGGCGGCGGGGCGCTGAAGGTCGGCGCCGGCGAGAAGTGGGTTGCGGCCCTGCTGCTTGAACCAGCGGGCGAGCTTGGCCGCCGCCGTCGTCTTGCCGGAGCCCTGAAGACCCGCCATGAGCACGACCGTGGGCGGCCGCGAGGCATAGGTGATCTTGAGCGCCTCGCCGCCGAGGGTCTGCACGAGCTCGTCGTGCACGATCTTGATGACCTGCTGCGCCGGCGTGAGGCTCTTCGACAGGTCGGCGCCGACGCACTGCTCCTTGATGCGAGCGATGAGGCCCTTGACGACCTTGAAGTTGACGTCGGCCTCGAGCAGCGCGAGCCGGATCTCGCGCAGGACCTCGTCGACCTCGGGCTCGCCCATACGGCCGCGGCCTCGCAGGCGCGTGAAGATCGCGTCGAAGCGGTCGGAGAGGGCGTCGAACATCCGCCGCCAGGCTACTTGGCGAGGTAGCGGGCCTCGACGGCGACGACGGGCACGACGCCGGCGGACGTGTCGAACAGGAAGGCGGGCACGAGCCGGCCGCGGCTCGCCAGCAGCACGAGGGTCGCCCGCGTGACGCGCGCCGCGGCCAGACCGTGGCGGGCGTGGAGGCGGCGGAGCGCGTCCTTCACGCCGACGAGTGGGTAACGGTCGAGCGCCACCGGTGCGCCGAGGTAGCCCTGCGCGTAGGCCACCTGCCGGTCGGCACCCACGACGACCGCGAGGTCGAGCCCGACGGTCGGGATCCCACCGGCGAGCGGCTCGATCCGCACGGTCGCCGGCAGGTCGGGCGGCTGGCGTACGTCGGTGCGGGCCACGGCGAGACCGGTGACCGCGGCCACGCGCCGGGCGACGCCGACCGCGTCGGCGGCGGTGGCACGCGCCGCGGTCGCGGTGAGCGGTTCGGGCTTCGGGCATACCTGCGCGCAGAACCGTCCGGACGGGCACGGCGTCGCCGGGCAGCCGATGACCTCGGGCGCGAGCCGGCCGAACCGCCACGGCAGGCCCGGGAAGTCGAACACACGCAGTTGCCGAGGCTCGCTGCCGACCGTCCAGCCGCCGGCGCCGTGATGCGCAGGGCCGTCGGCACCGAGGACGCTCGCCAGCAGCATGACGCGCGCCGCGTCGGCGCGGTCCGGCAGGCGGTAGACGCGGGCCCGCGTGGGGAGCACGAGGTGGGCGGGCACGCGTCCCGCCGGCGCGCGCGAGATCGCGGGCGCGGCCACCGGCAGGCGCGGCAGTGACGGACCGCCGCCGCCACCCGTGAAGGCGACGGCCGCGGCACCGACGGCACCCACGACGAGTCCCCCGGCGATCGCGAGGGCGACGACCCGGTCGCGCAACTCAGGCGGGGGCGCCGACCTGGAGGGCGTCGACCAGGTCGTGCACGCCGGCGACGCCGGTGGCCACGCGCACGAGCTCGTCGCGCACCGCGGCGTCTGGCACCTGGCCGGTGAGCGTGACCCGCCCGCCCTCGGCGCTCACCGTCGGCTGGGGCAGGTGCCACGTGCGGGGGTTGTGCGAGAGCTCGAGCCGCACGCGGCGGGCCACGTCGGTGTCGGAGCCGGCCCGCCGTCGTTCGAGCTCGCGGCGAAGCCGCTCGCGCAGCTCCGCGCCCCGCTCCGGGGCCAGCAGCATCCCGACCGCAGCCCCGACCGCCAGCGTGGCCACCCGCAGGAAGCCCACGCGGCGCACGACGCCGAAGACGATCCGCACGGGGAGCAGCACCAGCCGCACGAGGAATCTCATGAGAACAGCGCCTCCACGAAGTCGTCCGGGTCGAAGTCGACGAGGTCCTCGGGCGCCTCGCCGAGGCCGACGAGCTTGATAGGGATGCCGAGCTCGCCCTGGATGGCGAGCACGATGCCGCCCTTGGCGGTGCCGTCGAGCTTCGTCAGCACGACGCCGGTGACGTCGACCGCCTCGGCGAATTCGCGCGCCTGCACGAGCCCGTTCTGGCCCGTGGTGGCGTCGATCACCAGCAGCGTCTCGGTGACACGTCCCGGCTCGCGCTCGGCGACGCGCCGCACCTTCTTCAGCTCCTCCATCAGGTTCACCTTGGTGTGGAGGCGCCCGGCGGTGTCGGCCAGCACGAGGTCGGCGCCACGCGCCGCTGCGCGCTGGACGGCGTCGAACACGACCGAGCCGGGGTCGCCGCCCTCGGCACCGCGCACGAGGTCGGCGCCCACGCGCCGGGCCCAGAGCTCGAGCTGCTCGGCAGCGGCGGCGCGGAAGGTGTCGCCCGCGGCCATCACGACCGTCCGTCCGGCGGCCGCCTGGTGAAGGCCGACCTTGCCGATGGTCGTGGTCTTGCCGACGCCGTTCACGCCGACGAACAGCCACACGTTGGGCACGCCCGCGTCGAAACGCAGGGCGCAGTCACCGGTGGCGAGGCTCGTCTTCAGGTCCGCCTTCAGGGCATCGACGAGCGCGTCGGGCGTGGTGATGTTCTGCGACTTCACACGCGCCCGCAGGTCGTCGAGCAGGGCGACGGTCCGGTTCACGCCGACGTCGGCGCGCACCAGCGCCTCCT
>VAXF01000138.1:0-9379 GCA_005888395.1 Actinomycetota bacterium
GGTCGCGAGCACGAACGAGTTCGCATCGCGAGTCATTCCCCAGAGAAGGGCGACGGCGATCGTCGGCACGGCGATGACCCACCGCCAACGTTGCACGAGCACGAGGATGCCCGCGACGAGCATCACGAACAGGGAAACCGAGATCGACTCGGTGAGAGCCGCTCCGTCCCACTGGACCACCCGGTCGCTCAGGCTGAGGGTCAGGACCAGGACGATGGCAACGACCCGGAGCCGATGATGGCGGACTGAGATCCCGACAGCGACGGCCAGGCAGAGCCAGGCGATCGTCGCTATGGCCGCCTGCGTCATGGCAATGGTGTGGAGGCTGCCCGTGCCCGTGAGCTTCATGAGAAAGGGCTCGACCGGAGGGTGGATGCCGGCGAGGAACCCACGGCTGAACACGGGGAGCTTCGACATCCGCTCGTACACGAAGGTGTCCCGCAGCGCGACCGCCTGCCACCTGCCGACCGTGGCCATGCGGAGCACCGCATAGCCGATCGCGGCGACCACTGCCGTGCCGGCCCAGCGGAATCGCGGCTCGATCGACGGCCAGAGGCCCATCCTCACCCGTTGCACCTACGCCGGGCGCACGTGCACGACGTCCCCGGCGAGGACGCGGCGGCGCTCGCCGTCGACCTCGACCACGAGGGCACCGTCGTCGTCGATCTCCACCGCGGTGCCGGCCAGGTCGCCGCCGGCGAGCTCGACCCGCAGCCGGAGGCCGATGGTGCTGCAGCGCGCCCGGTAGGCGTCCATCAGGTCGGGCGCGCCGTGACGCACGTCGAGCGAGAGCAACAACTCGTCGAGCAGGGCGGCCTGGTCGACGTCACGCCCGGCCAGTTGGTTGAGGGCCACAGCCCCCTCCGGCGCGCCCGACGTCCAGTTCACGTTGAGCCCGAGCCCGACCACGATCGCATGCCCCTCGGCCTCGGCGAGGATCCCACCGAGCTTGCGGTCGTCGACGAGCAGGTCGTTGGGCCATTTCAGGTCGGGCGCGACGCCGGCGACGCGCTCGCAGGCGTCGCAGGCGGCAAGCGCCACCGCGGTCGTCAGCAGGTGTCCGGCCTCGAGCGCCCGCGGGCGGAACAGCACCGAGACGAGGAGCGAGGACCCCGGCAGCGCAACCCATGTGCGGCCCAGCCGCCCGCGACCCGCCGTCTGGTGGTCGGCCACCACGACGAGGCCCTCGGCCGCACCCGCACGCGCCTCGTCGAGCACCCGGCGGTTGGTCGAGTCGAGCTCGGCGAAGCGGCGGACCTCCCACTCGATGCGATAACCATATGGCCCTCATGCTCTCCAAGGTCCTGATCGCCAACCGCGGCGAGATCACCGTCCGCGTGATGCGCACATGCCGCGAGCTGGGCATCGCCACCGTGGCCGTCTACTCGGAGCTCGACCGCGACGCGCTCCACGTACGCCTCGCCGACGAGGCCTACGCCCTGGGCGGCAGAACGGCGGCCGAGAGCTACCTGAACACCGAGGCCATCCTCGACGCCATCCGCCGCAGCGGCGCCGACGCCGTGCACCCCGGCTATGGCTTCTTCTCCGAGAACGCCGACTTCGCGCGCGCCATCACGGGCGAGGGTGTGACCTTCATCGGGCCGCCTCCCGATGCCATCGAGACGATGGGCGACAAGATCAGCTCGCGTGTGGCCGCCGAGCGCGCGGGGGTCGCGGGCGTGCCGGGCACGAGTGAACCCGTCACCTCGGCGCACGAGGTCGTCACGTTCGGCGAGTTGATGGGGTGGCCGGTCGCCATCAAGGCCGCCTACGGCGGCGGGGGCAGGGGCATGAAGGTCGTGCCCGACGCCACGGGCGTCGAGGCCGCGCTCGAGTCGGCCGCCCGCGAGGCGCAGGCGTACTTCGGGCGCCCCGAGCTCTACCTCGAGCGGTACCTCACCTGGCCGCGCCACGTCGAGATGCAGGTCGTGGCCGACGCCCACGGCAACTGCGTCTGGCTCGGCGAACGCGATTGCTCGGCGCAACGCCGGCACCAGAAGCTCGTCGAGGAGAGCCCGGCGCCCGATTTCCCCGACTCGGTTCGCCGCGCCATGGGCGAGGCCGCGGTGAAGGTGGCGCGCGCGTGCGGCTACGTGAACGCCGGCACCGTCGAGTTCCTCTACCAGGACGGCGACTTCTTCTTCCTCGAGATGAACACCCGTCTCCAGGTCGAGCACCCCGTCACCGAGCTTGTGTCGGGCATGGACCTCGTCGAGCTCCAGCTGTGGGTGGCAGCCGGGCAACCGCTTTCGTTCGGCCAGGACGACATCGAGTTCCGCGGCCACGCCATCGAGTGCCGCATCAACGCCGAGAACCCCGCCGGCGGCCGCTTCCTGCCGTCACCGGGGACGATCACCCGGTTTCGCCGTCCCGACGGTTTCGGCGTGCGCGTCGACGCCGGCTACGACGAGGGCGACACCGTCAGCCAGTTCTACGACAACCTCGTGGCCAAGCTCGTCGTGTGGGGCAGCGACCGCGACTCGGCCCGCCGGCGGATGATCCGCGCCCTCGACGAGTTCGAGATCGAAGGCATCGCCACGACCATCCCCGCCCACCTCGCGATCTTGCGTCACCCCGACTGGGCCTCGGCCCGCCACTCCACCCGCTGGGTCGAGGAGACGCTCGACCTGAGCGGCGTGAGCGCGCCGTCCACCGCCGCGGCAGAGGAGCCCGCCGAGGACGGGCGGGTGCAGCGCGACGTCGACGTCGAGGTCGACGGCCGGCGCTACCGCGTGCGCTTGTGGGTCCCCGACCTGCCGGCGACCATCGTCGCCGGCACCGGCCAAGCGTCGCTCCCCCGCCGCCCGAAGCCAACCTCGGCTGCCCACGCGAGCGGGGGTGCCGCAGGCAGCGGGAATGTCACCGTCCCCATGCAGGGCACGATCGTCAAGGTGCTCGTGGCGGTCGGCGACGAGGTCGAGCTCGGTCAGACCGTCTGCGTGCTCGAGGCGATGAAGATGGAGAACCACATCAACGCCGAGCGGTCGGGCACGGTCACGGAGGTGCGGGTGAAGGCGGGCGACGCCGTGGGCGCCGGCGACGTGGTGGCCGTGATCGGCTAAGGCTGCCCGCGGTCATTCGGCCGCGTCGGCCAGCGCCTCCGACAGGGTGGGGTGCACGAGCAGCGAGTCGACGATGTCGGTGACCTTGAGGTTGCAGGTGACCGCGAGCGCGATCACCGAGATCAGCTCGGCCGCATGCCGGCCGACGATCGACCCGCCGAGCACGACGCCGGTGGCCGGATCGGAGAGGATCTTCACGAACCCGCGCGGGTCGCTGTTGATGAGTGCTTTGGCGCTTGCCGCGAACGGCATCTTGGTGACGCGGATCTTGCGGCCGAGGGCGAAGGCGTCGGCCTCGGCCAGGCCCACGTCGGCGATCTCCGGCTCGGTGAAGATGGCGGACGCCGCCTTCTCGTAGTCGAGGTGACGGTGCTCGCGCGTGTGCAGCCCCATCACGTGCTCGGCGATCTTGCGTCCCTGCATCGCCGCCACCGACGACAGGGGGAGCTTGCCCGACAAGTCTCCTGCCGCGTAGATATGGGCGACGTTCGACTGACAGTGCTGGTTGACGGGCACGTAGCCGGCGTCGTCGACCTCGACTCCGGCCGCCTCCAGACTCAGACCCTCCGAGTTCGGCACCGAGCCGATGCACAGGAGCGCGTGGCTGCCGCGGGCCACCCGGCCGTCGTCGCAACGGACTGCGACACCTTCGGCGGTGCGGTCGATGCCCACGGCGCGGGCGCCCTTCAGCAGGGCCACTCCGCGCCGGATGAAGTCGTCCTCGAGCGCGCCGGCGACCTCGGCGTCCTTGAGCGGCAGCACCTGCTGGCGGCTGACCACGAGGGTCACCTCGGCCCCGAACGACGAGAACATGTGGACGAACTCGACCCCCGTCACGCCCGACCCGATCACGACCAGATGCTCGGGGAACTCGGGTGGCGGGTAGGCCTGCCGCGTCGTGAGCACCCGCTCTCCGTCGGGCTCGCACCAGTCGGGGATGCGGGGCCGGCTGCCGGTGGACAGCACGATGGTGTCGGCCGCGAGCTCCTCGACGCCGGTCTCGGTCTCGACCACGACCTCACGCGGTCCCTTCAGCCGGCCCGTTCCCTTGATGATGCGCACGCCCTGGCTCGTCAGCAGCTCCGTGATCGAGCGGTTGATGCGTTCCTCGATCTCGGCCACACGCTGCACCAGTGCGACGCCGTCGACCTCGGCCTCGCGGGGGAACAGACCCATGGCATGCGCCCGCGCCGCGAACGAGCGCGCCCCGCCCGTCGCGATCATCGTCTTCGAAGGGATGCAGTCCCACAGGTGGGCGGCGCCGCCGACGATCTCGCGCTCGACGAGCGTCACCTCCCCGCCCAGGCGGGCGGCGTGCGTAGCCGCCTGGTTGCCCGCCGGACCCCCGCCGATGATCACGACGCGCACGCTCACTGGACCACCATCCTGCGGATGGTGGTCGTGAGCTCTTGACGGCTCTGCTTGCTGGGGCTGCGCTCCTCCGCTTCGCTTCGGTGCTCGCCCATCAGCGGGCCGGCTGGTAGACCCCGAAGACCTCGCGCAGCACGTCGCTGACCTCGCCCAGCGTCGCCCGGCGCTTGAGCGCCTCCTTCATCGGCGGCAGCAGGTTCTGTGTGCCGGTGGCTGCCGCCCGCACGTCGTCGAGGGCGGCATCCACTGCGGCCTTGTCGCGGCCGGCGCGCACGGCGCGCACCCGGTCGGCCTGCTGCCGCTGCAACGCGGGGTCGATCGGGAAGACCTCGGCCAGCTCGGGCTCGTCCTCGACGTAGCGGTTGACGCCCACGATCACCTTCTCGCCGCCCTCGATCGCCTTCGCGTACGCGTAGGCCGACTGCTCGATCTCGTCCTGCATGTACCCGGCCTCGATCGCCGCCACCGCGCCGCCCATGCCGTCGATCTTGTCGAGGTAGCGCCACGCGTCGGCCTCGACCTGGTCGGTGAGCGCCTCGACGAAGTACGAGCCGGCCAGCGGGTCGACGGTGTCGACCACGCCCGACTCGTGGGCGATGACCTGCTGGGTTCGCAGCGCCAGCTTGGCCGCCCGCTCGGTGGGAAGGCCGAGGGCCTCGTCGAAGCTGTTGGTATGCAGGCTCTGCGTGCCGCCCAGGACCGCGGCCATGGCCTGTGTCGCCACCCGCACGACGTTCACGTCGGGTTGCTGGGCGGTGAGCGTCGAGCCACCCGTCTGGGTGTGGAAGCGCAGAAGCTTCGACTTCTCGTCGCGGGCCCCGAAACGCTCGGTCATGATCCGCCACCACATCCGTCGCGCAGCGCGGTACTTGGCGACCTCTTCGAAGAAGTTGTTGTGGCCGTTCCAGAAGAACGCCATCCGCGGGGCGAACGCGTCGACGGCGAGGCCGGCGTCGACCGCCGCCTGCACGTAGGCGATCCCGTTGGCGATCGTGAACGCAATCTCCTGGACGGCCGTCGAGCCCGCCTCGCGGATGTGGTAGCCGGAGATCGAGATGAAGTTCCACTGCGGCAGGTGCTCACAGCAGTAGGCGAACACATCGGTGATGATCCGCAGCGACGGCCGCGGCGGGTAGATGTAGGTGCCGCGGGCGATGTACTCCTTGAGGAGATCGTTCTGGATCGTGCCGCCCAGCTTCTTCGGGTCGACACCCTGCTCCTCGGCCACGAGCTGATACAGGAGGAGCAGGATCGACGCAGTCGAGTTGATCGTCATCGACGTGGTGATCTTGTCTCGAGCAGGACGCGCATGTCCTCGATCGAGTCGATTGCGACGCCGACCTTGCCAACCTCGCCCTCGGCGCGCGGGGAATCGAAGTCGTAGCCGATCTGCATCGGCAGGTCGAAGGCGCACGAGAGGCCCGTCTGGCCGTGCTCGAGGAGGAACTTGAACCGCTTGTTGGTCTCCTCCGCTGTGCCGAAGCCGGCGTACTGACGCATGGTCCACACCCGCCCCCGGTACATCTGCGGGTAGATGCCGCGGGTGTAGGGGGGTTGGCCGGGAAGGCCCAGCTGCCGCTCGGGCTCCCATCCGTCGAGGTCGTCCGCCGTGTAGACGGGCTTGATCTCGATGCCCGAGTCGGTCTGGCGCTCGTCGCCCACACCCAAAATCTACGACTTCTGTACCTGTGGCCACCTCAACGGTGGCCACAGGTACAAAAGTCGCCGAGGTGTCAGGCGCCCGGGGGCGCCTCCCGCGGGTGGGGCATGCACAGCTCGTCGTACTCGGCGATCACGATCTCCGCGGCGTGCTCGCCGCACGCAGGGCAGTCGGGGTCGCGGTTCACCTTGAAGACCCGGAACGACTCCTCGAGGGCGTCGTACGCGAGCAGGCGCCCGATCAGCGGGTCGCCGATGCCGAGGACGAGCTTGATGGCCTCCATGGCCTGGATGGACCCGATGATGCCGGGCAGCACGCCGAGGACGCCGGCCTCGGCGCACGACGGCGCCAGCTCGGCGGGCGGCGGCTCGGGGATCATGCAGCGGTAGCACGGCCCGTCGTAGGGCGCGAACACGGTGGCCTGCCCCTCGAAGCGGAAGATCGACCCGTGCACGACCGGGATGCGCTTCAGCAACGACGCATCGTTCACCAGGTATCTCGTCGGGAAGTTGTCGGTGCCGTCGACGATGACGTCGTAGCCCTCGAAGATGTCGAGGATGTTGTCGGCGCCGAGGCGCACGTCGTAGGTGACCACGTTGACATCGGGGTTGAGCAGCGTCAGCGTCTTCTTGGCCGAGTCGACCTTGCGGTCGCCAACCCGGTCGTAGTTGTGGAGGATCTGGCGCTGCAGGTTGGACTCGTCGACGACGTCCATGTCGATGATGCCGATCGTGCCCACGCCGGCCGCGGCGAGGTAGAGGGCGGCCGGCGAGCCGAGCCCGCCCGCGCCGAGCAGGAGCGCCTTCGCGTCGAGCAGCTTCTGCTGGCCCTCCTCGCCGACCTCGGGCAACAACAGGTGGCGCTGATAGCGGTTGCGCTGGTCGGAGCTGAGCGTCTGCGGCACCCGCCAGGGGCGGCCCTCGTCCTTCCATTTGTTGAAGCCGCCCTTCATGGACACGACGTCGCCGTAGCCGAGCTCGGTGAGCGTCTTGGCCGCGAAAGCCGAGCGGGTGCCGCCGGCGCAATGGACGACGATCGGCGTCGAGCGGTCGGCGACGCGGTTCTCGATCTGGCTCTCGAGGTTGCCGCGGGGGATGTGAACGACGTCGGGGATCGCACCTTGGGCGTACTCGTCGGGCTCGCGCACGTCGAGGACGACCGTGCCGGGCCGCGCCGCCGCCTCGGCCGCCTCGGCCGTGTCGACCTCGCGGATCTGGGCCCTGGTCTGCGCCAGCAGCTCGCGGAAGGAGGCCATGGCGCTCAGTCTAAACCCTACCTGCGGAGTCGACATTCCCTGGGGTGGGTACGCCTCCAGGATGCGGCTGCGCTCGCTCGACGTGTTCCGCGGCCTGGCCGTGGCCGGGATGATCGTGGTGAACAACCAGGGCAGCGGCGCCCACGCCTTCCCGGGCACCACCCACGCGCCCTGGCACGGCGTGACCCCTGCCGATCTGGTCTTCCCGTTCTTCCTCGTGGCGATGGGCGCGGGTATGGCCTTCGGCGCCCCGAGCACCGGGCGGATCCTGCGACGCGGTGTCGTGCTGTTCGCGATCGGGCTGGCGCTCAACGGCCTGCCGCACGTCGACCTGGCCGAGGTCCACCTGCTCGGCGTGCTGCAGCGCATCGCCCTCGCCTACGTGATCGCCGCGCTGGTCGTCCGCCACGTGCCGCGCCGGCGCCAGGTGCTGGTCGCGGGCGCGATCCTCGCCGGCTACTGGGCCGCGCTCTCGCTCGTGCCGGTGCCGGGGCACGGCGCCGGCCACCTCAGCCCGGCGGGCAACCTCACCGGCTACATCGACCGCACCGTGCTCGGCGCGCGCCACCTCTACGGCAACGGCCCGTCCGACCCCGAAGGTCTGCTCAGCACCCTGCCGGCGGTGGTGACCGTGCTCATGGGCTACTGGGCCAGCGAGTGGCTGCGGGAGGAGCCGCGCCGGGTGGTGCGGGTGGGCGTCGTGTGCGTGCTGGCGGGGATGGCGTGGCACCCACTGTTCCCGATGAACAAGAAGCTCTGGACGAGCTCCTATGTCCTGTTCACCGGCGGTTGCGCACTGCTCGTGCTGGCCGGCGTTCACCGGTTGGTCGACGTCGGCGCTCGCCGCCTGGTCGCCTTCGAGGCGCTGGGCCGCAACGCCATCCTCGCCTTCGTGGGCTCCGAAGAGCTCGGGTACCTGATCCAGCGGGCGCACCTGCGGGAAGAGATCTACCGGCGGGTGTTCGTACCCTGGGCCGGCCTCAACCTCGGTTCGCTCTCGTACGCGCTGACGGAGCTCGCGCTGCTCGGGCTCGTGCTGCGCGCCCTCTATGCGCGGCGCTGGTTCCTGACAGTGTGAGCGGATGGACTTCCACGACGTCGTCCGCCGGCGGCGCATGGTCCGCAACTTCGACGACCGCCCCGTGCCGGCCGACGTGCTCGAGCGGGTCCTCGTCAACGCCACCCACGCGCCGTCGGCGGGCTTCGCGCAGGGATGGGCATTCGTCGTGCTCGAGGGGCGCGAGCAGACCGAGGGGTTCTGGCGGCTGACGACCGACGACGCGTGGCGCGCCCGCACGACGCGCCAGGGCCTGTTCGACGCGCCGGTGATCGTGCTCCCGCTCGCGCACAAGCAGGCGTATCTCGAGCGCTACGCCGAAGCCGACAAGGCCGGCTCGGGAATGGACGCCGAGGCGGGGTGGCCGATGCCGTACTGGTACGTCGACGTCGCCTTCGCGTCGATGCTCATGCTGCTCACCGCGGTCGACGCCGGCCTCGGGGCGCTGTTCTTCGGGATCTTCCGCGGAAAGGACCGCCTGCTCGAGGCGCTGGGTGTGCCGGAGGGTTACGAGCCGATCGGCGCCATCGCGCTCGGCTGGCCGGCGCCGCTCGACCACCGCTCGCCGTCGCTCACGCGCGGGCGCCGTCCCGTGCAGGAGGTCGTCCACCGCGGCCGCTGGTGAGAGTCATGCGATGCCGACGATCGCCGGGAGCACGTCGCCGATGCGCCCCTGCACCACGCCGTCGGCGATGTCGTCATAGGGCGTCGGCTCCTCGTTGACGATCACGACACGCGCGCCCACGGCGCGCGCGATCGGCACGAGCCCGGCCGCCGGGAACACCGTGAGGCTGGAGCCGACAGCGAGCAGCAGGTCGCAGTGCTCCGCGGCGCGCTGGGCCCGCTCGAGGTCGTCGGGGACGAGGTTCTGGCCGAACGAGATCGTCGCCGACTTGAGGATGCCGCCGCAGGTGCGGCAGGGCGGGTCGTCCTCGCCCGCGCGGACGCGCTCGAGTGCCCGCTCCATCGGCGCC
>VAXF01000138.1:9394-12872 GCA_005888395.1 Actinomycetota bacterium
GGTGCCGTGGATCTCGACGACCTTGGCCGGGTCGGTGCCGGCCTGCTGATGGAGCTCGTCGATGTTCTGGGTGACGAGCGTGTGGAGCTTGCCGCGTCGCTCGAGCACGACGATCGCGCGGTGGCCCTCGTTGGGCTCGGCGCGCCACGTCGGGGACTCGAGGCGGTGGCGCCACGACTGCTTCCGCACCTCGGGATCAGCCAGGTAGTGCTGCAGCGTCGCCATCTTCTCGGCGCCCGGGTTCTTGGTCCAGACGCCCTGGGGCCCTCGGAAGTCGGGGATGCCCGACTCGGTCGAGATGCCGGCCCCGGTGAGCACCACCACCCGCTCGGCGGCGTCGACCCAGCCCCGGATCGTGGCGAGGTCGTCGGTCACGCCGTCAGCCTAACCCGTGTCTTGACAAACACTGAAACTACATGAAATAACATCACTTGTGACCTCTACCTCACTGACCATCCCTACGGAATCGCTGTCCATCCGTCCCTGGCCCGACCCGGTGATCGACCTGCTCGGCCACGACCCGCGCAGCGCCTACGTCGAGCGGTTCTGGCTCGGCGTGCTCGGCCCGTCGACGACGTGGCTGATGCGCCGGCTCGCGTCGGGGCTGGAGGGCTCGCCCGCCGGCTTCGACCTCGACCTGGCCGAGACTGCGCGCGCCCTCGGCCTCGGCGACAAGGGCGGGCGCAACTCGCCGTTCCTGCGGGCCCTCGCCCGCTGCTGCCAATTCGAGCTGGCACAGCCGCAGGGTGTCGGCGTGCTCGCCGTTCGCCGCAAGGTGCCGCCCCTCAATCGTCGCCAGATCGTGCGCCTGTCCGAGCAACTCCAGAGGGCGCACGACGAGTGGCAGCGCGCCGAGCTCCAGCGGCCGGCGTACGAGCAGATGAAGCGCCGGTCACGCCAGCTCGCGCTCTCGCTGCTCGAGCTGGGCGAAGACCTCGAGACAACCGAGCGCCAGCTCATGCGGTGGAAGTTCCATCCCTCGCTCTGCCACGAGTCGGCCGCCTGGGCATGGAAGCGCCATCGCGAGGCACTGGCAGCGGCCGAAGAAACCGAGGGCGACGACGCCGCCTGACTGCGCAACCGCGCTGCGGCCTCCCGGTCAGCGCGCCCGCTTGACGCGAACGGCTAGGCATCACGCCGCGAACCCGATCAAAACGGCACATGCAAGCGCCGCGAGCGCGCCGTTCCGGACGAGGTCGGCGGGCGAGATCGGCGCGGCGCGCACGCTGCCGAAGCAGTTGCATCCGGTCGTCACGCCGGCGCGTAGCGCCCGCGCCAGCACGACGGTGAACGCCACCAGCGCGACCAGGGCGACGGCTGCACCGGCGACGGGAACCACGGTCAGGAGCACGACCAGGACGAGCTCGAGCACGGGTACACCGACGGCAAAAGCGTCCGGCGCGGGCAGACCGAGTCCTGCGAACGCGATCGCGGTCTCACGCCGCCGCACGAGCTTGGCCATGCCTGCCAGCGCGAACACGAACGCAAGAACGAGCGCGCAGGCGTAGCCCGCGGCTCTCAACGACGGGCGAACGACGAGACCAACTCGACGAGCGTGCGCACGCCGAACCCGGTGGGCCCCTTGGGCGTGTAGCCGTCGTCGCTGTCGGCGCGCGCCGGGCCGGCGATGTCGAGATGGGCCCACGGCACCGTCCCGACGAACTCCCGCAGGAACAACCCGGCGGTCAGCGCGCTCGCCCACCGGCCGGCCGTGTTCTTGATGTCGGCCACGTCGGAGTCGATCGTCCGGCAGCGGCAGCGGCCACACCGGCTCGCCGGCGCGGTCGGCCGCCTTCCGCACGCGCGCCATCAGCGCGTCGTCGTTGCCCATGAGGCCGGCGATCTTCTTGCCCAGCGCCACCTGCACACCGCCGGTGAGGGTGGCGATGTCGACGATGGCGTCGGCGCCTGCCTCCACGGCGAGCGACAGCGCGTCGGCGAGCACCAGCCGTCCTTCGGCGTCGGTGTTCAGCACCTCGACGGTCGTGCCGTTGCGGATCTTGAGCACGTCGCCGGGCTTGATCGCCCTGCCGCCCGGCATGTTCTCGGTCGTCGGCGCCAGCCCGATGACCTTCACGTTCGGCGCCAGCGCGGGCAGCACCGACATGGCCGCGATCACCGCCGCCGCGCCGGACATGTCGGTCTTCATCGTCTCCATGCCGTCGGCGGACTTCAGCGACAGCCCGCCAGAGTCGAACGTGATGCCCTTGCCGACAAGGGCGATGGTGGCGCGCGCACCGGGCGGCTCGTAGACGAGCTCGATCAGCCGCGGCGGCTCGTCGCTCCCCCGCGACACGCCGAGCAATCCGCCCAGGCCCTCGTTGGCGATGGCGACCTCGTCGAGGACGGTGACGGCGAGGCCCTCGCCCGACCCGAGGTCGCTCGCCAGCTCCGCGAATCGCCGGGGTGTGAGCGCGCCGGCGGGCTCGTTGGACACGTCGCGCGCCCAGCACACGGCGTCGCCTACGCGAGCCCCGCGCTCGAGCCCGGCCCGTACACCCGCGCCGCCGGTCCCCACGACCACCAGCGACTCGATCCGGCAGGGCCTGCCGTCGGACTTGTAGCGCGTGAAGCGGTAGGACGCCATCGCCGCGCCCTCGGCGATCGTCTGGGCGACGCGGGCACGGTCGACGTGGGCGGGCGCGGCGTCGAGCAACGTGGTCGCGACCCGCGTGTCCTTCCACGCCGCCTTCACGAGCGCCGCCGCGGCCCGTCGCAGCGCGTCGGCATCGACCTTGCCGGAGTCGCCCATCCCGATCGCGACCACCGTTGTGCCGTCGTCGGCGGGTATCGCCAGCGTCTCGCCCGGCCGGCCCTCGAAGCCGCGCTCGGCCAGGAACCTCGGGTCGAGCTCGGCGCCCTGCCCGACCCGGCCGCCGGCGAAGACGGGCACACCGAGCACCTGCGCGTCGGCGGGCACCGCGCGCGCGAGCGAGAACGAGATGGTCACCCGCCCGTCCCGGCGTCGCGCGTCAGCAGGTGGGCGTCCTCCTGCCAGCGGGCCATCGTCCAGAGCAGGTCTGACAGCCGGTTGAGGTACGGAACCACGTGCGAGCCCTCTGCGGCGGCGTCCAGCGTGTGGCGCTCGGCCCGCCGCACCACCGTGCGGGCCAGGTCGAGCAGGGCCGACACGCGGTTCTGTCCTGGCACGACGAACTCGGTGGGCTGGTCGAACCGGGCGGTGAGGTCGTCGATGACCGGTTCGAGGCCCGCGACCATGTCGGCCGTCACCAGGCTCGTCCCCGGCGTCAGGCGGTCGCGCTTGGTGGCGTCTGTCGCCAGCTCGGCCATCAGTACCCAGAGATCGCGCTCGAGCCTGATCAGCAGCTGGTCGAGCTCGGCGCCGCGCTCGGCCTCGGCACGCGCCAACCCCAGCACGGCCTGGGCCTCGTCGACGTCGCCGTACGCCGTCGGCGCGGGCGAGTCCTTGCGCACGCGGCCGCCGTACAGCAGGCCCGTCGTGCCATCGTCGCCCTTG
>VAXF01000127.1 GCA_005888395.1 Actinomycetota bacterium
CTTGTGTCGTTCGAGGCGCTGCAGGGTCCGCTGGCCCAGAACACGGTGGCCAAGGTCCTCGGCGACGACGACGGCCGCGAGGCGGTCGAGCACATCCTCCGCGAGGCGAAAGGCGCGGTCGCCGGCATGCTCGGCGAGCACCGCAGGGTCGTCGAGGCGTTGCGCGACGCGCTGCTGGAGCGCGACGAGCTGGTCGGCGACGAGATCGTCCAGGTCGCCGAGGCCGCCCTCCACGCGCCCGAGGTCATCGACCTCAGTCTGCCGGCCGCTCCCGCCGAGCCTTAAGCGTTGGCCGGGCGGTAGCCCGAGATCTGGATGTAGCCCTGGAACTCCTTGCGCCACTCGACGGAGGCGTAGGAATCACCGCACGAGTACTTGCCGGGGGCGTAGGTGCACGACTGGAACCCGGCGACGTCGACGTGGCCGAGACGCTGGGAGGCCTGGGCCCATCCGGCCCGGGTGAGGTTGGCGCCGGCCGCCTTGGCGGCTGGGACCATGATGTTGAGGAAGGCGTCGCACTGGGAGATCACCTCGCCATTGGCGGCGTCGTCCTTCATCGCCGGCAGCCCGTGGGCGACGAGGATGTCGGAGCATCGTTTCTGCGCCGGCGTCAGCCCGTGGCCGGCCCGTAACCACCCCGAGTACCCCGAGCTGATGCCCTGGGTGCGGTCCCACTGGGTGGGCGGGAAGTTCTTGGTGAAAAGGTCTGCGGCCATGCCGTCGTAGTCGGAGGCGAAGTACTTCGGGTGGAACTGCTGGGCGTCGGCGTTCGTGAGGAAGTTCTGGACGCCCACGAAGGACGTGGCCATGAACATGCGGTCGACGTTCTTGGTCTTCATCTGGAGGACGGCGTTGGGAACCTGCGACGTCTGCGCCTGTGGGTCGCAGTCGGTCTGGGCGATGTCGACCGTCGCCGCGCCGTCGGCCTTGAACGCGGGTGCCATGACCTTGCGGATGACCGTGTTCGACGGCTCGCAGGCGTCTGTGAAGATCCCGACGTGCTCGCCGCCCTTGACGAAACCCATCTGCTTGGCCGCCGCGCCGACGAACTTGGCGATGCGGTCGAGGTTCGGCGTCGTTGTCATGTCGTAACCGCCGCCGGCGGTCATGAAGTCGGCCGACAAGGCGTAGACGTGGGCGAGCGGCGTCTTGTTGTCGATGGTGTAGCAGCGTTGGGTGGCCGCGTAGATGTTGCTCGCGCTGTCGACGACGCCGAACACCTGCTGGTCACGCAGCATGTAGTCGCAGGCGGCCTTGAGGTCGCCCTGGTTGGTGGGGTCCTCCGTGCGCTTGACCGCGACAACCTTGCGTCCGGCCATGCCGCCGTGCTTGTTGGCGTCGTCGACGAAGGCGTCGATCGCCTGGCCGATGTCCGTGCGCAGTCCGAGGGCGAACCCACCCTGGTCGAGGCCGCCGACGTTGGCGATCAGGAAGCCGATCTTGACCGTGGTCGGCGTCACGCCGCGGTCGCTGGCCGTGAGCGGGCCGGCTGTCTGGCCGGTGGCGCCAGTGGTACCGCCGGCCGCGGTCGCCGCGGTCGTGCCACCCGCGCCGGGCACCGCCGCCGCACCGCCGGTCGTCGGCGCGCTGACCACGGCCGCGGCACCCGATGTGCCGCCGGCCACCGGCGCCGTCCCGGTTCCGCCCTCGGGCGTCGCCGGGGCGAGCGCCCCCTGGCCCGTGTTGGTCGCCGCCCCCGCGCCGGCCGCCACGCTCGTGGACGCGCGATGGTGGCCGCCGGTTGTCAGCGAGGCCACCAGCAGTACGACCACGCCGGCGAGGGCGACCGCCGTCACGCCCACCTGTGTTTTCGAGGCCTGCCGCAACCACAGGCGGATCTGCATCCCTGGCGTCATCTGCGCTCCTCGTCGCCCCTCAATCCGTGGCCGCGCGAGCGCCGGAACGCTCGATGGCGGCGGTGTCGGTGCCCAGGTAGCTGGCGATCACCCTCGGGTCGGCGCGTACCTCCTCGGGCGTGCCCTCGGCGATCACCGCCCCGCTCTCGAGGGCGTAGATGCGATCGCACAGCGACATCAAGAGCGGCATGTCGTGCTCGACGATCAAGATCGAGCACCCGATCTCGTCGCGTAGCGAGCGCAGCAGCGGCGCGAACTGCTCCACCTCGCGCTGCGCGATGCCGGCCGTGGGTTCGTCGAGGAGGACGAGCTTGGGGTTGGTGGCGATCACGGTCGCGAGGTCGCACAACCGGCGCATGCCGGTGGACAGCTCGCTCGTCAGCGCGTCGGAACGGTCGGACAGCCCGACGCGCGCCAGCACGGCCGCAGCCGCTGCCCGCTTGCGCCGCTCCGACAGCCGCACCCACGGCGCGCCGACAACGGCGCCCGCCGCGCCGCTCCGGTCGGCCCGGTCGAGGGCCACGAGCACCGTCTCGAGCACGGTGAGGCCCGGGTAGAGGTGGGCGTCCTGGAACGAGCGTGCGAGTGAGAGGTGGGGCCGGTACTCGGGCGGCAGGAACGTGACCTCCTGGCCGGCCACCTCGATCACGCCGCTGGTGGGCCGCAGGTGGCCGGAGATGCAGTTGATCAGGGTCGTCTTTCCCGCGCCGTTCCCGCCGATCAGCCCGACGATCTCGCCCGGCCGGACCTCGATCGTCACGTCCTGGAGGGCCTGGAGGCCGCCGAAGGAGATGGAGACACCACGGGTGACGAGCGGCAGCGCGCCGGGCAGCGGCCCGAACGGTCGCTCGGGAAGGCCGCGCTCGATCCAGGCGAGCAGCCGCCGGCGGGCGCGCTCGATGACCGAGACGATCCCCCCGGGGATGAAGAGCAGGATCACGAGGAGGAGGGCGCCGGACGCGATCGAGCGGTTGATCAGGGTGTTCGCGTTGGTCACGAGGTAGGGCCAGGCGAAGACCGCGAACGCCCCCAGTATCGGTCCCTCCAGCGTCCCGAGGCCGCCGACGATGGCCAGGCTCATCATCGTGAGTGACATGCCCGACTCGAACGGCTGGTACGACCAGGACGCCTGAGCCAGCGCCCACACCGTCCCGGCGATCCCCGCGATGGCGCCCGAGAGGGCGAGGGCCATCACCTTGGCCGACGAGGGCGTTATGCCGTGGGCCGCGGCCGTGCGCTCGTTGTCGCGCACCGCGATCAGAGCTCGGCCCACGCCGCTCGTGCGCAGCGACCGCAGTGCCGCGACCACGAACACCAACGTGATCAGGGCGACGTAGTAGATGGCGCGCGGCGTCTCGATCGTGCCGATCCCGGGGAAGCGGGCGTGCTGCAGGCGGGCGTTGCCCGTCGCGCCTTCCGAGACCCACGTCTGGCGGAACAACCACGACTGGGCGACGAGGGCGAAGGCGAGCGTCGACGCGGCCAGGAACAGGCCACGGAAGCGGAGGGCGGGGAGTCCGATGAGCACGGCGACGAGCGCGGTCGCCGCCGCCGCCACGATGAAGATGATCGGGAGCCCGACGTGATGCGCGTTGGCGCGCGCAGCGGCGTACGCGCCGACCCCGAGCAGCGCGAAGTGGCCGAGCGACGCCTGTCCCGCCCAGCCGGTGAGCAGCGTGAGGGAGAGGCCGACGATGGCGTAGGACAGGATGAACACGAGCGCGTCGGCCCGCTGCTGGCTCCCGAGGCCGGGGAAGTGGGGCAGGGCCAGTCCGGCCAGCGCGAGGAACCCCCACCCGTACCGGCCCATGTTGCGCGTGAGGTGCAGGCTGCCAAGGCGCTCGGTCAACGGTGGACGCGAGTGCTCGATCACCAGTTGGTCGTCTCCCCGGCGCGACGTCGCCGCCAGCTTGCGGCCCCGCACGAGGATGGCGGCCAGCACGATTGCGAGCACGGTGAGGTCGGCGGTGCCGCCGCGCGGGAAGTTCCAGATCGCGGACTGCTCGGCCACGCCGATACCGATGCCGGCCACGAAGGCGGTGGGCAGGTCGGTCATGCCGCCGATGAGCGCGGTGGCCAGGCCCCGCAGGAGCAGGCTGGGCCCGAGGTTGCCGACGTCGAGCACACCCTGCACCGACGGCGCGTGCAGGACGGCCGTGAGGCCCGAGAGCAGCCCGGCCACCACCCAGACGATGAGCGACACCTGGCGCACCGAGATACCGGCCAGGCGGGCGGCCTCCGGGTTGGACGAAGCGGCACGGATGGCCTTGCCGATCGACGTGCGCGCGAAGAACAGGTACAGGCCGACGGCGATGAGCGGCGCCACGACCATGGTCACGATCTGGGACGAGTTGAGGATGATGGCGCCGACGTGCCAGCTCAGGTGGAACGGGACCGGGTAGCCCTTGCGGGCGATTGTCGTCGCGTTCACGAGCAGTGGACCCTTCAGCGTGATCACGAAGAGGATCTGGGCGACGCCGATGGTCGCCACCAGCAGCACCAGACGGGACGCGTTGAACAGCCGCTGGACGACGAGGCGTTCGACGAGCGCCCCCACCAGCCCGCCGGTGGCGAGGGCGACAGGCAGCGCGAGCCAGTAGGGCCAGCCGTGCTGCGCTGAGAGGATCGCGAGGAGCGAAGCGGCGATGACGCCGAGCTGACCGTGGGCGAAGTTCACGAAGCGGCCGGCCTTGTAGACGAGCACGATCCCGACGCCGAGGAGGGCGTACTGCAGCCCGGTGACGACTCCCAGCAGGAACACCGCAGGCGCGTTGCCCATCAGGACTTCCCGGTCCTCCCTCGCGGCTTCCGCTTCGGCTTCGGCTTCGCGCCGTCGCCGTTCCCGGTGACCGCGGCGGCGCCGAGGAACACCGACCGGGCCAGGTCGCCGCGCTCAAGGAGCTCCGCGGGGCTGCCTTCGAAGCGCACGGCGCCCTTCTCGAGGAAGATGGCGCGCTCGCACAACGATGCGGCCACGTTGAGCGACTGCTCGACGATCACGAGCGTCGTCCCCCGGTCGTGGATCTCTCGGACCGCCCCGAGCAGGCCTTCGACCACGATCGGCGCCAGCCCGAGCGAGAGCTCGTCGATGCAGAGCACGCGTGGCCGCAGGAGCATGGCCTTGGCGATCGCCAGCTGCTGCTGCTCGCCTCCCGACATCGACCCGGCCGCGCTGGTGGCTCGCTCGCGCAAGCGGGGGAACAGGTCGAGCACCTCGGCGGTGCGATCCCTGCGGGCGGCGCGGTCGTTGCGCAGGAGGTACGCCCCGACGTCGAGGTTGTCGAGCACGGTGAGGTCGGGAAACACTGCTCTGCCGCCCGGCACCTGCACGACGCCGAGGCCGGCCATGCGTTCGGCAGGCGTGCCGGTGACGTCGTCACCGTCGAGCAGCACCCTGCCGCGGTCGGGCGGTGCCAGACCGGAGAGCACGCGCAGCACGGTGGACTTCCCCGCGCCGTTGGTGCCGAGCAGCCCGAGCACCTCGCCGGCGCGAACGTGGAGCGACACGTCGAAGAGCACCTGCAGCGAGCCGTACGAGAAGTCGACGTCGACCAGCTCGACCGCGGCCCCAGTCCCCACGGACCGCATCGTATGGTGGCGACGTGGCAGACGTCGTGGTGATCGTCGCGGCGAGCGATGG
>VAXF01000128.1 GCA_005888395.1 Actinomycetota bacterium
CCCGGGCTCGACGAGGTGGGCCGGGCCCAGGCCGAGGCGATGGCCAGCGCCCTCGAGCCGCGGGGCCCGCTGCCGATGATCATGAGCCCGCTGCGGCGCACCCGCGAGACAGCCGCCGTGCTCGAGCGGCGGTGGGGCGTGACGGCGCGCGTCGACCCGGTGGTCGGCGAGATCCCGTCGGACGAAAGCCTGGCGCAGCGGGGAGAGTGGCTGCGGCGGGTGCTGCAGGGCACCTGGGCCGACGCGACTCCGGCGCTCGGTAGCTGGCGCGACAGTGTCGTCGACTCGCTGGCGGCCATCGGCGAGCAGACCGCCGAGGACACCGTGGTCGTCACCCACTTCGTCGCCATCAACGCCGCAGTCGGCGCGGCCACCGGCGACGACCGGCTCATCTGCTTCCGGCCCGGCAACTGCTCGATCACGGTGCTCGAGAGCGCGGGCGGCCGGCTGCGGGTGGTCGAGCTCGGCGAGCAGGCGGTCACCGTCGTCCGATGAGCGAGCATTGGCGGCATACCGGGTACGCGCAGCAGATCGTCTTCGGCCGCGCCGTCGTCGACCACCTGCGCGAGGTCGTGCGCGACCTCGGCGCGCGGCGCGCCATGCTCGTGACGACCGAGGGCCGCCTCGGCACCGCCGAGGGCCGGCGGGTGGTGGCCGCTCTCGGGTCGTTCCTGACCTCGACCTTCGCCGGCGTCCGGTCGCACGTGCCGACGACGGCGGTGCAGGCGGCCATGCAGCAGGCCCGCCGCGACGGCATCGACTCCGTCGTGTCGTTCGGCGGCGGCTCGTGCGCCGACCTCGGCAAGGCGGTCTGCTACTTCACCGAGCAGGAGGCGGGCACGCCCGGAGCGTCGTTCTTCGACCGTCCCGTGCTGCCCCACGTGTCGGTGCCCACGACGTACTCGGGCGCCGAGCTCACGCCGTTCTTCGGCATGACCGACGAGCAGGCACGACGGAAGAGCGGCGCGGGTGGCCCGACGATCACGCCGGCGGCCGCCGTCTACGATCCCGAGCTGAGCCTCGGCACCCCGCCGCGGATCAGCGCCGAGACGGGGATGAACGCGCTGGCCCACTGCGTCGAGGCGGCCTACTCGCCGGCCCGCACGCCCGAAGCGGAGGCGATCGCGCTGGCCGGCATCTGGCGGATCTCCCGGGCGCTGCCGCACGTGGTCGAGCACCCGCAGGACATCGACGGCCGCGCCGCCATGCTGGCCGGCGCGGTGTTCGGCGGCCGCTGCCTGCAGAACGCGAGCATGGGCGTTCACCACGGGCTGTCGCAGCTGGTCGGCGGGCGCACCGGCATCCCTCACGGGCTGGCGAACGCCGTCATCCTCGCCCACGCCGTGCGGTTCAACGCCGATGCCGTGCCGGACGAGCTCGAGGCGATCGGTCACTCGCTCGGCGACAAGGACCCCGCCGCGGCCATCGACGCCCTGCGCAAGTCGATCGGGCTCCCGGGGCGACTCTCGGAGTGCGGCGTCACCGAAGACGACATCATCGTGGTCGCCCGACTGGCGGAGAGCAGCCCGAGCGTGCAGCTCAACCCCAAACCGGTCACTGAGGCGGACGCCCGCGCGATCCTCCAGGCCGCCTTCTGACCGGCAGAGTCCTAGCCTGGGTGGCATGACGCAGACGAACGAAGGCACACGCTGGCGGGGGATCAACCACCTCGCCATGGTCACACCCGACATGGATGAAACCGTCCGCTTCTACCACGGGGTCCTCGGCATGCGGTTGGTGGCGACGCTGTCCGCCGGGCCGATGCGCCACTACTTCTTCGAGCTCGGTCCGCAGAACACGATCGCCTTCTTCGAGTGGTCGCGCGCCGAGACGTTCGCCAAGCCGGCCGGCATGCCCACGCTCAAGTTCCCGATGCAGTTCGACCACCTGTCGTTCAACGTCGCGGACGAGCGCGCGCTGCTCGCCCTCCAGAAGCGCTTGCGTGACTCGAGTGTCGAGGTCACCGACGTCGTCGACCACGGCATCGTCCGGTCGATCTACTTCACCGACAACAACGGCATCGCGCTGGAGGCCTCGTGGTGGGCGATCGACATCACCGGCCGCCCGGCCGACTACGACGACACGAGCGTGTTCGCCGACCCACACCCGGTGGCCGCGGTCGAGGAGCTCAAGCGCGAAGGCCGGGTGTCGTCGACGCCGCAGACCAAGCTGGTCGACGTACCGATCCCAGATCCCGCCTAGTCACCGGTGCAGACCGACGTCCGCAAGGCGACGACGGCCGACGTCCCGCGGCTGTCGCAGGCGTTCGCCGCCGCGTTCCAGGACGACCCGCTCATGGGATGGATCTACCGCGACGACGCCCGTCGCCGGCGGCTGCTGCCGAATGCGTTCACGTTCTTCCTGTCGCGCTGGTTCCTCCGGCACGGGGAGACGTACATGCACTCCGAGGGTGTCGGCGGCGCGGTGTGGTGTCCGCCCGGCACGTGGCGGATCACCACGGCCGAGATGGTGCGGGGGACTCCCGCCATGGTGTTGAAGACGGGCGGCTACGGCTTCATGCGCGGTGCGCGCATCTTCAACACCATCGAGAAGGAGCACCCCCACGACCCGCCTCACTGGTACCTCGCCATCCTCGGCACCGAACCGTCGTCGCAGAGCAAGGGCGTGGGGTCGACGGTGATGGCGCCAGTGCTCGAGCGCTGCGACGACGAGGGCATGCCCGCGTACCTCGAGTCGTCCAACCCGCGCAACGTGCCCTTCTACGCCCGCCACGGCTTCGTGATGCAGAAGGAGCTGGAGCCGGCCAAGGGCGCGTGGGTCGGCTGCATGTGGCGCGACCCGCGCTGAGGCGCTTCAGGCGAGATGGATGGCGGTCAGCGTGAGCGAGCCCATCGTGAGCATCACGCCGATCATGGCGAAGATCATCGAGCGAGACTGCCGGGCCAGCTCGCGGTGGAGCGTGGCCTCGAAGCGCAACGTCAGCCGCTCTTCGATGGAGACGAGGTCACGGCGCAAGCCATCGAGGTCGTGTTTCGTCGCCACGTCGGCCCAGCCGACGCCAGGCAGGTGCTCCATCAAAGTCGTGGCCGCGTCGGGCCCCAGAGTCTCCTCGAGCTTGAGGTAGAGCTCGTGACGCGAGCGCTCATCGACAGCCATCTTCCCCTCCAACGCAGCGACCGACAAACGAGGGGAAGGGTTCGTGGGGAAGGTAGGCGAATAGAGCGGTGCCGTCCAGAGGGGATGATGTGGACATGATGGACCCGCTCGTCATGCTGACGGGGCCGGATGGGCCCTTCGAGATCGTCACCGAAGAGGTCCGGGGCGTCCCGCTGCAGGTCTACAAGAACCGCATGGGCTCGATGCGCGACCTGATCGCGCTGGCGGAGGCGCGCGGCGACGTCGACTGGGTCGTCCAGGGGGGGGCGGAGAGTGACGTATGCGCAGCACAATGCCGCCGTTCGCGTCGTCGCCCAGGCGCTGGTCGACCGGGGCGTCGGCCGGGGCGACCGCGTCGCCCTCCTGTCGGCGAACAACCCCGAGTGGGTCGTCACCTTCTGGGCGTGTGCGGCGGCGAGCGCCATCTGCGTGCCGCTCAACGCGTGGTGGAAGGCCGAAGAGCTCCAGTTCGCGCTGGAAGACAGCGGCGCGAAGGTGCTCATCTGCGACGAACGCCGGTGGGAGGTCGTCAAGCACCTGCCCGAGGTGCTGCCCGCCCTCGAGCAGGTCTACGTGGTCGGCAGCGAGGCACCGGGCGCGACGGCGCTCCCCTTCTCCGAGCTCGACGGCGGTACCGATCCCGGAGCAGGGCCCGAGGTGGAGGTCGACGAGGACGACGTCGCCGGCATCTTCTACACATCGGGCACCACAGGGAAGCCAAAGGGGGCGACGATCACCCACCGTCAGGTGGTCGCCAACCTGCAGAACCTGCTCGTGCTGACCACCGCCAACACCATGCGGGGCAACGCGCCGCCCGCGGAGCTCTCCGGTGGCACCCAGGCCGCCGCGCTTCTCGTCGTGCCGTTGTTCCACACCACCGGATGCCACGCCACGATGGTCATCCAGTACGCCGCGGGCGGGAAGCTCGTGCTCATGCCCCCGGGGCGGTTCGAGCCCGAAGAGGCCATGCAGCTCATCCAGGACGAGCGCGTCAGCAACATCGGCGGGGTGCCGACGATCATGTGGCGCATCATCGAGTCGCCGCGCCTCGGCGAGTTCGACCTGTCGTCGGTCACGCGGATCGGCTACGGCGGCGCGCCCTCGGCGCCCGAGCTCGTGCAGCGCGTTGCAGACGCGTTCCCCAACGCGCGCGCCGGCCTCAGCACCGCCTACGGGCTGACCGAGTCGGCCTCGGTCGCCACCGCCAACGTGGGCGAGGACTACATCACCCACCCGGGCTCCGCCGGTCGCGCGGTGCCCTCGATCGAGCTGCGCATCGCGGATGTCAGCGGCGACGAGGTGCCGCCGGGCGCGGCCGGCGAGATCTGGCTCAAGGGCCCCACGATCTCGAGCCACGGGTACTGGAACCGGCCCGACGCCAACGCCGAGTCGTTCACCGACGGCTGGTTCCACACCGGCGACGTGGGCAGGGTCGACGACGACGGCTTCCTCTACATCGTCGACCGGGCCAAGGACATGGTCATCCGCGCCGGCGAGAACATCTACTGCGTCGAGATCGAGAACGTCCTCTACGAGCACCCCGAGATCATCGACGCCGCCGTCGTGGGCGTTCCCCACCGCACGCTGGGTGAGGAGGTCAAGGCCGTCGTGCAGCTGCGGCCGGGGTCCACGGTGACCGTCGAGGACATCAAGGCCTTCTGCGCCGCGCGCCTGGCCGCCTTCAAGGTTCCCGAGTACGTGGAGCTGGTCGACGAGCCCCTACCCCGGAACCCGGCCGGCAAGATCCTCAAGGCCGCCCTCCGGGGAGGAGAGACGGCGTTCGGTGTCGAAGAGTCCGATTCTGCCCTGTAGGGGTAAGCTGCTCGAAGCAGTTGAAGCGAAAGCAGTGAGCGGCGGCCACAGGTGAACGGGAGGGTGCCCGCATGAAGCGGATGCTGTCGGTGAAGGACCTGGCCCGCGACGAGCGCTTCCAGCGCATCGTCATCGAGGACGTCGTCTTCGACCCTCGCAACGCCAC
>VAXF01000129.1:0-10444 GCA_005888395.1 Actinomycetota bacterium
TCGTCGACGCGGGCGGCCGGCGCACGGCCAGTCGCCAGGCCATCGTGGAGACGATCGCCGGTGCGCGCGGCCACCTCACGGCCGAGGAGATCGCCGAGCGCGTGCACCGACGCTTCCCCTCCGTCAACCTCTCGACCGTCTACCGCACACTCGACACCCTCGAGGACCTCGCCGTGGTCGACCACGTGCATTTCGGGCACGGCCGGGCCGTCTACCACCTGCGCGACGAGAGCCACCAGCATCTGTACTGCGAGAAGTGCGAACGGGTCGAGGAGCTCCCGGTGCCCAAGCTCGGCGCGTTCCTCCGGCTGCTCGACCGCGAGTACGGCTTCGAGGTCGACCGCCGGCACTTCGCCATCGTGGGCCGGTGCCGGCGGTGCCGCGCGTCAGCCGCCAAAGATGGCGGGTAGCAGCGTCGAGCGGCCGAAGAGGAACATCGAGCCGATCACGAGGCTGAACGTGCCGGTGAGCACGGCCACGCCGGCGTAGACCGCAAAGCTGCGAGCGGCGTTGAGGAACCCCACCGTCGACGTCGCGGCGATCAGGGTGTTGGACGCGAGCAGGCCGGCGACGAACGCCACGAGGAGCAGCACGCCGGCAACCCTGCCGCCCGCCCCCGCCGCGGCCACGAACACCAGCACCTGGGTGGGTGTCTCGGCGCCGACGCCGTGGAGCATCCCGACGAGGAACGACGTGGCCCGCCCGTAGGCGAGGAACGGGTCGTCGGGCATCGTGGCTCGGTGGTGGTGGACGTGCCGGTGTCGGGTCACCACCGCAACCTGCCCGGACCGCTGTGTGGCGGCGACGGCCGACCCGGTGTCGGGATCGTCGCCATGGTGCCCATCGGGCTCGTGCTCGTGCTCGTGGACCACCTCGACAACCGGCGGCGCGGCCCGGCGCAGCCGTCGTGCCGCCCGGCGAACGCCGGAGAACACGAGCATCCAGCGGCTGCGCATCCGGAAGTCCCGTCCGTACCGAACGAGGGCGTAGAAGACGTAGGCGCCGAGGGCGAGCAGGGTCGCTCCGACGACCCGCTCCATGGTCGCGTCGACGCCCGAGGGCAGCCGCTGACCGAGCACGATCGCGGCAAGGCCGAGGGCGAAGACCACCAGGCCGTGTCCGAGCGCGTAGAGGGTCGCGAAGAAGATCGAGCGCCGGGAGGTGTCCTGAGAGCTCGTGATGTCGGTGATCGCGGCGATGTGGTCCCAGTCGATGCCGTGACGGAAGCCGAACCCGAAAGCGGTGGCCGCGAGCACGACGTGCACGGCCCCGAGGCTAGGTCAATCGCATCCCGATTGCAATAGCGACCTGGTCGGGACAGCGGGTCAGGTACCGGACGGGTGGCGGCAGTCCGGCGGCCGCTGGCCGGCGCCCCGGAAGCGCTGCCAGTCGGGAATGGTGTCGCTCGCGCCGTCGGACGTCACCCGCACCGGGTCGGCGCCGTTCGCCCGCATGGCGTAGATCTGGAAGTTGGTGCCGGCGCGGTTGGACGCGAAGGCGATGCGCGTCCCGTCGGGCGACCACGCCGCGTTGCGGTCGTTGGCGGCGTTGCCGGTCAGGTTGGTCTGCCTGCTCCCGTCGACGTTCATCAGGAAGATGTCGTTGCTCCCGTCGCGGTCGCTGGTGAACGCGAGCCGGCGCCCGTCGGGAGACCACGCCGGGTTGAGGTCCTCGGCCGGGTTGTTCGAGACGTCGTGCGGGCTGGTCCCGTCGGCGTTCATCACGTACACCTCGCCGTTGCCGTCGCGGTGCGACTCGAAGGCGATCCGGTCGCCGCGGGGTGACCACGACGGCACCGAGTCGATCCCTGGCGCCGAGGTGAGTTGGACTGCGCCCGTGCCGCCGGCGCCCATCACCCAGATCTCGAAGTCGCCGCTGCGGTCGCTGTTCCACGCGATCTTCCTGCCGTCGGGCGACCACGCCGGATTGAAATCACTCGCCGGGTTGTCGGTCAGGTTCGTCACACCAGTGCCGTCGGCGTTCGCGACGTAGATGTCGAAGTCGCCGGTGCGGTTGGACATGAACGCGATCCGCCGGCCGTCGGGCGACCACACCGGCTTGAGATCGGCCGAGGACCCGCCGACGAGCGTGGTGAGACCCGACCCGCAGGGCCCGATCGTCTCGATGTCGAGGTTGCCGCCCGTGTTCGACGTGAACGCGAGCAGCCCGTTGCCGCCGGGCACGACCGCTGAAGCGCGACCACCGACGACGGCCGGCAGGAGGATCATCAGTGCGAGCGCCGCCCGCCGTGCCCCGCGCATGTGGAGGTGGTCGGAATCGAACCGACGTCCTTCAGCTTCTCGACGGGTCTTCTCCGAGCGCAGCCGGCGGGGTGTCTCGGACCCCTCGCTGTCGCCGGCGCCGGCGAGAGGTCCTTACCAGGCGGTGGTGTCCCCTCACGGCCCGCCTGGCGGGACCGTCGGGTGAGCTCCACTGCATGACGCCTGGTTCCGACCCGTGTCGGGTGAGCTCCACTGCATGACGCCTGGTTCCGACCCGTGGAGCCGAGGTCGGTCAGACGTCGCTACTGCCTAGGCAGCAGCGAGTGCCGGTGTGTTGTCGGCGTTTGTTTTTGTTCCCGGCTCTTTAACGTGGCTCCGGGGACCACGGCTCGCTTCTCCCATCTCGAACAACCGAAGTCGAAGCCTGTCACCCCCTTGTGGGAGCACCATTCTACCGGTCGAGCCCGAAGACCCTGACGGCGTTCTCTCGAAGGAACTTCGGCCAGACGTGGTCACGGAAGGGCACCTGTGGCAGCTCGCGGAAGATGCGGTCGAGCGACAGGCCCATCGGGAAGTAACCGGCGTACAGCACCTTGTCGGCGCCGCGGGTGTTGGCGTAGTCGACGATGGCCCTCGGGTAGTACTTCGGGGCGAACGCACTGGTGGAGTAGTGGAGGTTCGGCCACTTGAGCATGAGCTTCACCGCCAGGTCGGTCCACGGCTCGGCGCCGTGCCGCATCACCACCTTGAGCTCCGGGAAGAACCAGCACACCTCGTCGAGCCGGGCGACCTCCTGCGGCGCCATCGGCACGCGCGGGCCGGGCACGCCGACGCAGATGCAGATCGGGATGTCGAGGTCGACGCACGCGGCGTAGATCGGGTAGAAGCGCCGGTCGTCGATGGCCACCTGCGGGTTGAGCCCGGCAGGGAACGCGGTGGCCGCCTTCACGCCCAGCTCCTCGACGGCCCGGCGCAGCGCCCGCACCCCGTCCATCCCGCGGTTCGGGTTCACCTCGTACGAGCCGAAGAAGCGGTCGGGGTGCTCTCGCAGCGCGCGGTTGGCGGCCTCGTTCTTCGAGCTCGTGCCGATCATTCCCCGTTCGATGCCGAAGCGGTCCATCAGCCCGACCAACAGCCCCACCGGGTCGTCGAGGTGCTCTTTGGGCCGCGGCACGTCCTTGAACATGTACTCGACGGGGAAGTCGAACTCCTCCTTGCTCTCGCGGTCCATGTAGAGGGGCTTGAGGAACTCGTACACGCTCACGTCGGCCGGGGGGACGGGGACGCCGATCATCGTGTCGACGACGCCGATGCCGGTGGGCATGGTCATTCGCGGCCCTTCCGCGACATCGCCCGCTCGGCCTCGCGCCGCGCGTCGCGCTCGGCGATGGCGTGCCGCTTGTCGTACTGGCGCCGGCCCCGGGCGAGCGCCAGCTCGAGCTTGGCCCGACCCTCCTTGAAGTACAGCGAGAGGGGCACGAGGGTGAGCGACTCCTGCTGGGTGCGCCCGGCCAGCTCGTCGATCTCCGACCGGTGGAGGAGCAGCTTTCGCGGCCGGTCGGGATCGTGGCCGTCGCGCCCGCTCGAGAACGCGTAGGGCGCGATGTGCGCGCCGTGGAGCCACAGCTCGCCGTCTTCGACGCGCGCGTACGCGTCGCGCAACTGCACCTTCGACGCGCGCAGCGACTTCACCTCGCTGCCCACGAGCGCCATGCCGCATTCGTACGTCTCGAGCACGTCGTAGTCGTGGCGCGCCTTGCGGTTGGTCGCGACGAGCTGCACTCCCTTGGGCGCCATCGCGGCGAGGGTACCCTGCGCATTCCATGCTCCGTCTGCCCGAGTCGCAGTACCTCAAGATGGTCGGGCACGCGCTCGACGGGCTGCCGCTCGAGGCGTGCGGGCTCTTCGGTGGCGACGCGCGCAGCGGCAAGGTCGAGATCTGCTACCCCTGCAGAAACGTGGCCGAGTCGGCCAAGCTCTACACGGTCGACCCGAAGCAACATCTCCAGGCCGACCGCGACGCGGAGGCGCGCGGCCTCGAGATCATCGGCGTCTTCCACTCGCACACCCACAGCGACGCCTATCCGTCGCCGACCGACGTCGAGCAGGCCCCCGACCCGACGTGGCATTACGTGCTCGTCTCGCTGAAGGACGGAGAGCCGGTGGTGCGCTCGTTCCGCATCGTCGACGGCGTCATCAGCGAGGAGCCGGTCGCGCTGGAGTCCCAGTAGGATCGCTCGCATGCCCGTCGAGGTGCGGCTGCCGACGATGTTCCGCGGCGACGCGGCCGGCCAGGCGTCGGTCAAGGCCAACGGCGGCACCATTGGCGAGGTCCTCGACGACCTCGTTCGTCAGTTCCCGCGGCTGGGCGGGAAGATCGTGACCGACGACGGCACCCTGCACCGGTTCGTCAACGTCTACTGCAACGACGAGGACGTGCGGTACCTCGACAAGCTCGACACCAAGCTCGCCGACGACGACATCGTCACGATCCTGCCCGCCGTCGCCGGCGGGTAGGCGCCGGTGGCCCGGCTCGACTCGATCCTCGACCTGATCGGGGACACCCCGCTGGTCGACGTCAGCCGGCTCAGCCCCAACCCGCGCGTGCGGTTGCTGATCAAGCTCGAGGGCCAGAATCCCACAGGCTCGGTGAAGGACCGCATCGCGCTGGCGATGGTGGAGGCGGCCGAGCGCGACGGAACGCTCCGGCCGGGGCAGACGATCCTCGAGCCGTCGTCGGGCAACACGGGCATCGGGCTGGCGCTCGTGTGCCGCGTCAAGGGCTACGGACTGAAGGTCGTGCTGCCCGAGAACGTCTCTGTCGAGCGTCGCCAGCTGCTCGAGATCTTCGGTGCCGAGGTCGTGCTGTCCCCGGGTGCGGAGGGCTCGAACGGCGCGGTTCGGCTGGCGGAGAAGCTGGCGGCCGACACACCCGAGTACGCGTTCCTCTACCAGTACGGCACCCCCGACAACCCCGGCGCGCACTACCGCGGCACCGGTCCCGAGATCTGGCGCGACTGTCCCGAGGTCACGCACTTCGTCGCGGGGCTGGGAACCAGCGGCACGCTGATGGGCGTCGGGCGCTACCTCAAGGAGCAGAACCCGGCCGTGCAGGTGTGGGCGGTGGAGCCTCCCGCGGGCGAGCTCGTGCAGGGGCTGCGCAGCCTCGACGAGGGCTACATCCCGCCGGTGTTCCGCGACTGGGGCGGGGCCGAGCTGCTCGACCGCAAGCTCATCGTGCGCCCGCGCGAGTCGATCGAGTGGACGCGACGGTTGCTCGACGAGGCCGGCATCTTCGCCGGGCTCTCGTCGGGCGCGGCCATGGCGGGCGCGGCACGTGCGGCGGCCGACGCCGACGAGGGCGTGGTCGTCACCCTCGCGCCGGACGGCGGCTGGAAGTACCTCTCCACGGGCGCCTGGACCGACCCGCTCGACGACGTGGTCGAGCGGGCCTCCAGGATCATCTACTTCTGAGTGCTCCCGCTAGTTGAGGCGGGGGTAGTCGTCCTTGGCCTTGGAGTACGCGGGCGCGTATTTGGCGTTGCCACACCACGCGCCGAAGGTGGCGCTGCCCGCTAACCACTGCGGCGCGAGCCTGCTGGGCCAGGCGAGGTAGTGCCGCTGGCAGTCGGGGTACTCGGCCCAGCCCGTGAAACTCCGTAAGCCGTTTAACTTGCGAACCTCGCCCTCGGGTGGCGGGGGGTTGTAGTCGGGCCGCCACCGCCACTCGACTGCGTCGACGAGGAAGCCGAACTTGCCGGGACCGGCGCCGACCAGCGCGGGCCGCGGGTCGGCGGTCGGGCCGTTGCCGCCGTAGCGCGTCTCGGGGTAAGCCTGCAGGCCCTTGGTGAGGCAGGCGGGCGTCAGGTCGGGGCCGCAGAAGAGCACACCGCCGTAGAAGGGCAGCGACACGTAGTACCAGACGCTCATCTGCGCTGGTTCCTTGCAGAAGGTGGGGTCGTGGTTCATGCCGGCGTCGCTCGACGGGTCGCAGGGCTTGCCGTCCTTCGGCGAAACCAGGTGGTACGAGTGGTAGAGGTTGAACGGGTCTCCGGCGGTGTACGCGAAGCCGCCGGGGACGCCCAGCCCGGGATGCCGAGGTTGCTCACCCCGAAGTCACCTGCCGTCTCTAACTTCGGGTAGATGCGCTGGATGGCGCTGACGTCCATGAGGCCGAAGCTCGAATCGATCCACTCCGGGTTGTAGCCCTGCGCCTGGGCTGCGATGTCGTAGAAGAGCGGGAACAGCAGGTCGGTCAGCCTCAGGACACTGGTGACGCCGGCTGCCTTGAGCTGCACGACCGCGTTGGTGGCGTCGGTCTGGGCCGCCTTGATGTCGGGCGAGTAGGAGATCTCCTTGACGACGGGGTTCGTGCCGCCGCACGCCCTGGTGAGGTCGGTCTTGAACTCAGCGGCGAGATCGTTGACCTCCTTGAGGTTCGGGTGGACGAGCCCGAACACGCGCTTCTGGAGCTTCAACGTGGCGTCTGGGGAGCGTGACGCGTTCTGGCCCCTCAGCTTCGTGCACACGTAGGTCGCCCACTGGCTGACGACCGTGGACCCGGTGGCCCAAGGCGTCCAGACGAAGGGCGCGAACCGGTTGTAGATCGAGTCGGGGAGCCACTCGGTCCCGAACATCAGTGGGCGGGCGGACGACGGCTCGGCACTGAGCGCGCTGGCCATGTTGTAGCCCACGTCGGCGTCGAGGAGGTTGGTGAACACCGAGAACGCCTTGTCGGTCTCCGCGGCCTCCTTGGCCGCGGCGGTGGTCTTGTCGGGGCATTGGAACGAGCCGCCGTCGATCATCTGGAACTCGAAATGGCGGCCGAAGATCTGGTTGGCCGGGTCGTTGCCCATGAGCGGCCGGATGTGCGGCAGGTACTTGGCGGTGTCGAAGCCGTGCTCGTTGAAGTACTTGACGACGAACGAGATGGCTTCCCGGCTGTCGGCTTCGACCTGGTCGGACGTGGTCGGGAACGGCCGCGTGAAGCGGTCGCCGCTCGGAAGCGCGCCGCCGGCCGCCTGCAGGGCGGTGAGCGCGTTGACGCCGCACACGGCCTTGTCGGTGGAGAACACGAGCTTGATGGTCTTGTCGCCGACACCGAGGTAGTAGGGCTGGCGGCGTTGCGTCGTCACCGGGAACACCTTTAAGCCCACGCGGAGCGCCTGGGCCTGGTCGCCCACCGGCGCGGCCGGCGACGTGGCGGCCGTGGCGCCGGTGGTACCGCCCTTCGCGGTGGCCTTCGGTTTGCCGCCCGGCGTCGTCACCGCGGTCGTGGCGGGCGCTAACGACGTCGGCGTGACGAGCTGGTTGAGATTCGTCGTCGTCGGCCCGCTCGAGGTCTTGGCTTGCTTCTTCGGCTTCGAGCACGCGGCCGCGATCAGAGAGAGAACGACAAGAACCACGGCGACTCGCGCCACACGACCGTTCATCGGCACCCCCAGAGTGCGCGTCTGCTTTTGGCGCCCGGCGGCAGGTCTCCGCCGGGTGGCCGGAGTATAAATGCTCACAAAGCGGCACACTCGGCGCGAGAGGGGAACGTTTGCAACGTCGAATGCTGGCGGCGCCCGCGGTCTTCGTCGCCGGGTTCGCCTCCTGCGTGCTCGTGGGCAAGGGCGTCGGCGGCAGCCACCCGCTCGCCGCCGTGGTACCCAGCGGCATCTTCCTCCAGGGCGTGATCCTGGGGATGCTCAACGGGCTGCTCGCTGTCGGGCTTGTCCTGATCTACCGGACCAACCGGATCATCAACTTCGCCCAGGGCGAGCTCGGCGCCTTCGCCGCGACCCTGGCCGAGGAGCTGCACGTGCGGTTCAAGTGGCCGTTCGTGCCGGCCGTGCTGGTCGGGATCGTCGCCGCCGTCGTGACGAGCGGGCTCGTCGAGTTCGCCATCATCCGCCGGTTCTCGAAGGCACCGCGCCTGATCCTCACCGTCGCCACGATCGGCGTCGCCCAGATCCTCGGGTTCGTCGAGCTCGGCATCCCCGCCTGGTTGAACACCGGCCAGAACCGCACGTTCATCACGCGGCTCAAGACGCCGTTCACCTTCCGCTTCGACTACGGCGGTGTCCGCTTCACCGCCGACCACCTGCTCGTGCTGGTCGCGACGCCGCTCATCATCCTCGGCCTGCTGTGGTTCCTGCGCGCCACCGGCTATGGGCTGGCCGCGCGCGCCACCGCGGAGAACAGCGACCGGGCGCGGCTCCTCGGTGTGCGCGTCAAGCGGGTGTCGCTGATCGTGTGGGTGATCGCCGGCCTGCTGTCGGCTGTCGCGGCCATTCTCGAGGCGCCTGTCGTCGGCTTCCAGTTCGGCGCCATCGGCGGGTTCACCCTCTTGACGCGCGCGCTCGCGGCAGCCGTTATCGGGCGCATGGAGAACCTCGTGGTCACGTTCGGCGCCGCCATCCTCATCACCACCGCCGAGCAGACGCTGTTCGCCGGCACCGGCAAGTCGGGCCCCACCGACGGCTTCACGCTGGCGGTGATCGTCGTCGCCCTCCTGATCCAGCGCCGCCGGCTCGGGCGACTCGAGGCGACGAGCTCGAGCTGGCAGGCCGTGCAGGAGGTGCGCCCGGTGCCAGTCGAGCTGCGGTCGCTCCCCGAGGTGCGTCTCGCCCGGTACGGGTTCGCGGTCGTCGGTGGCGGCGCGCTCGCGCTCCTGCCGTTCTTCCTCTCGCCGCGGAACACCAGCCTCGCGTCGGTGATCATGATCTACGCCATCATCGGCATCTCGCTCGTGATCCTCACGGGCTGGGCCGGCAACGTGTCGCTCGGCCAGTGGGCCATCGTGGGTGTGGGAGCCCTCGTCACCGGCCGGTTGGCCACGATGACCAACCCGCAGGACTTCTTCGTCGCGCTGCTCGGGGGGGGCCTGTGTGGCGCGGCCGTGGCGCTCGTCATCGGGCTGCCCGCGCTGCGGATCCGCGGCCTGTTCCTCGGGGTCACCACGCTCGCGTTCGCGGTCGCGGCGGGCCAGTGGCTCTTCACGTTCAACATCCTCACGCTGAACGACACGATCCAGAGGCCGGTGATCTTCGGCATCTTCAACATCGACCGCGAGAAGCGCTACTACTTCGTGTGCCTGGTCGCCCTCGTCCTCGCGCTGGCCGTCGGGCGCAATCTTCGGCGCGCCCGTATCGGCCGGGTGCTCATCGCCGTCCGCGACAACGAGAACCAGGCCCGCGCCGTCGGGGTCAAGATCACGCGCGCGAAGCTGTCGGCCTTCGCCGTCTCGGGGTTCCTCGCGGCCGTCGCCGGCGGCCTGTACGCCTACCACGAGCAGGCGATACGGGGAGCCGACCGCTTCCGTCCCGAGACCTCGATCCTGATGTTCTCGATGGTGGTCATCGGTGGGATGGGCTCGATGAGCGGCGCGCTGCTCGGCGCCATCTACGTGCGCGGCATCCAGTACTTCCTGCCGGCGCAGTTCCAGCTGCTCGTCACCGGGATCGGCGTGCTGATCCTGCTGCTCTTCTTCCCCGGCGGCCTCGGCCAGATTCTCTACACCCTGCGCGACAACTACCTGCGCTGGGTGGCGGCGCGCCGGGGCCTCGTCGTGCCCAGCCTGGTGGCCGACAAGCGGGTCGGGGAACCGCCATCCGAGAAGGAAGGGCCGAGCTCGAGGAAGAGCTCGAGACGATAGGGAGCCTCACGTGAGTGTGACTGTCACCGATCCCGCATCCAACCCGGCCACCGCGCCGGTGCAGTGGGCGCGCAGCCGGTTCGTCGCCGTCAGTGGCGGCCTCGCCATCTTCTCGCTCGTCGTCCTGTTCTTCCTCTACTTCTTCGACGAGTTCGACACCGCCGCCTTCGCCACCCTGGCGCCCGAGATCCAAAAGGCCTTCCACCTGACCGACAACGCCTTCGCCACGGTCGTCATCCTCAACATCTCGGTCATCCTCCTCGCCGCCATCCCGATCGGCCACTGGGGCGATCGCCTCCCGCGGACGAAGCTGGTTGTCGCGGGCGCGGTGCTGGCGGGGGTCTTCTCGTTCGCCACCGGCCTTGCCGTCGGGCTGGCAGCGCTCGTGGCGGTCCGGATCGGCAACGGCGTCGGCCTCATCGTCAACGACCCGATCCACACCTCGCTTCTCTCCGACTACTACAAGCCCGAGGACCGACCTCGCGTCTTCGCCCTCCACCGGAACGCGCAGCGACTGGCCGGTACCGTCGGGCCCTTCGTCGCGGGCGTGGCCGCGCTGATCGGTGGCTGGCGGCTGGCGTTC
>VAXF01000129.1:10484-15783 GCA_005888395.1 Actinomycetota bacterium
CCCCGTGCGGGGCGCCACCGAGGACGAGAACTCCGCCGTCGTGGCCGCCCAGGAGAAGCCGGTGCCCTTCGGCCGCGGGGTACGCATGCTGTTCGCGGTGCCGACGCTGCGCCGTCAGTACGCGGCGTGGTGGTTCATCGGCGCCGGGTTCCTGCCGCTCGCCTTCCTGCTTCCGCTCTACTACAAGCGCGCCTTCCACCTGGGCGTGTTCCAGCGGGGCGTGCTCGGATCGCTCGGGGCCGCCGCTGCCTTCGCGGGCGTGCTCCTGGCCGGGAAATGGACGGCGTCGTGGCTGGCCAAGGGAATGGGGGAACCGCTCAAGCGCGCGGGCTGGGTGCTGGTGGCGGTCGGGCCGGGACTGCTGCTGCTGGCCTGGGCACCGAACCTTCCGCTCGCCATCATCGTCGCCGTCGTCGTGAGCTTCATCGGCGGCATGTTCACGCCCGCCTTCATCACGACGCAGGCGTTCGTGTCGCCGGCGCGCGTGCGGTCGCTGTCGTTCGGCTTCGGGCTGCTCTTCATCGTGGCCGGCGTATGGGTCCTGTGGATCGTGCCCGGCGTGAGCAGGGTGTCCGACCACGATGGGATCCGCTGGGCCATCGCCGCGCTCACGCCCTACTGGATCATCGGCGGGCTCATCCTGCGGTCGGGCCACAAGTTCGTTGCCGCCGACGTCGGCCGGGCCTTCGCCATCCTCACGACGACGGCCGAGCTCCACCGGCGCCGGTTGTCGGCCAGCGCCAACTCGATCCTCGTGTGCCAGGACGTCGACGTGAGCTACGGGCAGGTGCAGGTGCTCTTCGGCGTCAACCTCGACCTGGCCGAGGGCGAGATCATCGCCCTGCTGGGCACCAACGGGGCGGGCAAGTCCACGCTGCTCCGGGCGATATCGGGGCTCGTGCCGGTGCAGCGCGGGGCCATCTTCTTCGACGGCGAGGACGTCACCGGCATGGAGCCCGAGGACACGTTCGCCGCCGGGCTCGTGCAGGTTCCCGGAGGGAGGGGGATCTTCCCGAGCCTCACCGTGCGCGAGAACCTCGAAGTGGCGGCGTGGGCGAGTGGCCGGCCGCGCGCCGACGCCGCGGCCTCGGTCCACGAGATCCTCGACCTCTTCCCCTCCCTCGAGCGGCGGATCGAGCAGCAGGCATCGGTGCTGTCCGGCGGCGAGCAGCAGATGCTCACCCTGGGGCAGGCCTTCGTCGGCCGCCCGCGGCTGCTGATGATCGACGAGCTGTCGCTCGGCCTGGCGCCGATCGTCGTGGAGGAGCTCCTCCGGCTCGTGCGGCGCATCCACGAGGAGGGCACTGCGGTCATCTTGGTGGAGCAGTCGGTGAACCTCGCCCTCACGGTGGCCGAGCGGGCGGTGTTCATGGAGAAGGGCGAGATCCGCTTCGCCGGCCCGACCAGCGAGCTGCTCGAGCGAGACGACATCCTCCGGGCCGTGTTCCTGGGCGCCGCCACCGTGGAGACTGTCACCTGATGGAGGCGGTCACCTGATGGAGGCGGTCACCTGATGGAGGCGGTCACCTGATGGAGGCAGTCGGCTGATGCCCGACGTCGCCCTCGCCGTCACCGGCCTCACCGTCAACTACGGCGGCGTCCTGGCCGTCGACGACGTCAGCTTCGATGCCGAACGCGGCATGGTGCTCGGCTTCGTCGGCCCCAACGGCGCGGGCAAGACCACGATGTTCGACGCCATCACCGGTTTCGCGCGTGCTCGCGGTCGCGTCGTCCTCGAGGGCCACGACGTCTCCGATCTGGCGCCGGAGGCCCGGTCGCGAGCCGGCCTGGGCCGGTCGTTCCAAGATGCCCGGCTCTTCCCGTCGCTGACGGTCTTCGAGACACTGGCCATGGCCTTCGAGCGCCACGTCAGGGCCGAGGGTGTGGTCTCGACGGCCATCGGCGCTCCCTGGGTGCGCCGCTCGGAGCGCCGCGTCTCCGAGCGTGTCGAGGAGCTCATCTCGCTCATGGGGCTCGGCGCGTTCCGCGACAAGTTCGTCTCGGAGATCTCGACCGGTTCGCGTCGCATCGTCGACCTGGCCGTGATCCTTGCCCACGACCCGTCGGTGCTGCTGCTCGACGAGCCGTCGTCTGGCATCGCGCAGCGCGAGACCGAGGCCCTCGGCCCGATGCTGCTGAAGATCCGCGAGCAGACGGGCGCCACCATGCTGGTGATCGAGCACGACATGCCGCTCATCCGCGCCATCTCCGACGAGATCGTCGCCCTCGACACCGGGTCGGTTCTCACGCGCGGCAAGCCCGACGAGGTGCTCGAGGACCCGCGCCTCGTCAGCGCCTACCTCGGCACCGACCACCAGATCGTCGACCGGTCGGGCGCGCGCCGCGCGCAGCCGCCGGCGAAGAAGGTGGCGGCCAAGAAGGGTCGCCAGCGTCCGCTGCAGGCGAAGCGAGTCGCCAAGGAGGCGTAGCACTCCCCGTACGCTTGTTTGGTGGACGATCGTCCGATCGGGATGTTCGACAGCGGGTTCGGCGGTCTCACGGTGGCCAGGGCCCTCATCGACCTCCTTCCCGACGAGGACGTCGTCTACTTCGGTGACACGGGCCGCTATCCGTATGGGCCGCGGCCGCTCGACGAGGTGCGGGCGTTCTCGCGCCAGATCACGCGCCTGCTGGTCGAGCGGCACGACGTGAAGATGGTCGTCGTCGCCTGCAACACCGCCTCTGCCGCCGCGCTCGAGCTGCTGCGCTTCGAGTTCGACGTGCCCATCCTCGGGGTCATCGACCCGGGGGTGAGGGCGGCGGTCAGCGCCACGCGCAACGGCCGCGTCGGCGTCATCGGCACGGTCGGCACCATCGGCTCGGGTGCGTACCAGCGCTCCTTCCGTTCGCTCTCGCCGGCCTCGAGAGTCGTCTGCGCCGCGTGCCCGGGCTTCGTCGAGTTCGTCGAGCGGGGCGAGACCCGCACGGAGCAGGTGCACGTGCTGGCCGAGCGCCTGCTGTCGCCGTTGCAGGCGGCGGGCGTCGACACGCTGCTGCTCGGCTGCACGCACTACCCGTTCCTCGCCCGGACGCTCGGCGACGTGATGGGTCGCGAGGTGGTCCTGGTCTCGTCGGCCGACGAGACCGCCTTCGAGGTGCGGTCGATCCTCGGCGAGACGGGCACCGGCCGGCGATCCGGGGCCGAGTCGGGCAAGGGCCGGCACACGTTCGTGTCCTCGGGCGACGTCGAGTGGTTCCGCCGGCTCGGCTCGCAACTGCTCGGGCCCGAGCTCATCGAGGTCGAGGCCTGGCAGTGGGAGTGAGCGTCACCGTGCTCGGGTGCTGCGGCACGTATGCCGCGCCCGGGGGCGCGTGCAGCGGCTACCTCGTCCAGGGTGGCGGCGTGACCGTGTGGCTCGACGCCGGGCCCGGCACGCTCGCCAACCTGCAGCGCCACGTCGACTTCGAGGAGCTGGACGCCATCGTGCTCAGCCACGAGCACCCCGACCACTGGACCGACCTGGAGGGCTTCTACAACGTGTGCCGCTTCGTCACGGGGCGGCGCGCGTTCCCGGTGTACGCGCCTGCAGGCTTGCGCGACCTCACCTACGACGAGGACACGTCACCGTCGCTCCAGTGGCACGACGTCGCCGACGGGGACCACGTCGAGATCGGGGACCTGGCGCTGACGTTCTCGCGCACCGACCACGGCCCGGAGACGCTGGCCGTGCGCTTCGACGGCAGGGACGAGTCGCTCGGTTACTCTGCCGACTCCGGACCGGGGTGGTCGCTCGAGGCCCTCGGGACCGGGCTCGACCTCGCGCTGTGCGAGGCGACGTTCCAGCGGGAGCAGGAGGGCATGGCGCAGCACATGAGCGCGCGGCAGGCGGGGGAGTCGGCTCGTCGCGCCGGCGTCGGCACGCTGCTGCTGACCCACATCTGGCCCACGCTCGACTCCGATCGCAGCCGCGACGAGGGGTCGGAGGCATTCGGCGCGCCGGTCGTGCTGGCCGAGACCAACGCGCGGTACGAGGTCTGAACGTGACCCGCCGCGACGGGCGCCAGCCCGACGAGCTGCGGCCCCTGGTCTTCGAGCGCGACTTCACCGAGTTCGCGCTCGGCTCGGTGCTGGTGTCGATGGGCAAGACCAGGGTGCTGTGCACGGCGTCGGTGCTCGACGAGGTGCCGCGCTGGATGCGGGGCACGGGCAAGGGCTGGGTCACCGCCGAGTACTCGATGCTTCCCGGCTCCACCACTGAGCGAAGCGAGCGCGAGGTCGCACGTGGCCGGCCGTCGGGGCGCACGCAGGAGATCCAACGCCTGATCGGCCGGTCGCTGCGGTCGGTGACCGACCGCGTGTCGATGGGCGAGGTCGCGATCACGCTCGACTGCGACGCGCTTCAGGCCGACGGCGGCACGCGTACGGCGTCGATCTGCGGCGCCTATGTCGCGCTGCACGACGCGTTGTCACGGCTGGTGGAAGCCGGCCGGGTACGGACGCACCCGCTCACCGAGGCATGCGCCGCGGTCTCGGTCGGCATCGTCGACGCCGTCGCGCTCCTCGATCTCGACTACTCGGAGGACGTGCGCGCCGAGGTCGACATGAACGTCGTGATGACCTCGTCGGGCCGCTTCGTCGAGGTCCAGGGCACCGCCGAGGGCCTGCCGTTCACGCGAGCCGAGCTCGACGACCTCCTCGGGCTCGCCGAGCACGGGATCGCGTCCATCCTCGAGCAGCAGGCGGCGGTGCTCACGTCGCCACCGCCTCGCCGCTCCGGGTGAGGCTCGTCCTCGCCACTGCCAACCCCGACAAGGCGGCGGAGATCGTCGCCATCCTCGACGGCGTCGAGCTGCTGCCCCGCCCGCCCGGCGTCTCCGACGTCGCCGAGACGGGTGAGACGCTGGAGGCCAACGCCCGCCTGAAGGCGGTGGCGCTGGTCGACGCGACCGGTGAGCCCGCCGTCGCCGACGACACCGGCCTCGAGGTGGTCGCGCTCGGCGGCGCGCCCGGGGTCAGGTCGTCGCGCTACGCCGGACCCGAAGCCAGCTATGCCGACAACTGCGAGAAGCTCGTGCGCGAGCTCGCCGCCGCGGACGACCGCCGGGCCCGCTTCCGTACGGTCGCGCTGGTGCGGTTCCCCGACGGCCGCGAGGTCGCAGCCGAAGGCGCCGTCGAGGGCACGATCGCACGCCGGCCGAGAGGTGACGCCGGTTTCGGGTACGACCGCCTCTTCGTGCCCGACGAGGGCGACGGCCGCACGTTCGGCGAGATGACGGCGGCCGAGAAGCACGCCCTCTCCCACCGCGGCCGCGCCTTCCGCGCTCTCGCCGCGCGCCTCACCAGCCCCTGAGGTCGACC
>VAXF01000151.1 GCA_005888395.1 Actinomycetota bacterium
CGTCGACCTCGACCCGAAGGTGCGCGACGTGCGCGGGTTCCCGGTGGCGCGCACGACATATTCGTCGCACCGCCACGAGCTGGTCGCGTCGGAGTTCTACGGCCGAAAGCTCGACGAGATCCTGAAGGTGGCCGGTGCGACCTGGACCGTCACCACCACGTCGCCCGACGCCAACGCGCCCTTCGGCGGCTGGATGTCGCCGGTGCCCGTCAGCAAGCACGTGATGGGTACCGCCCGGATGGGCGACGACCCGCAGACGTCGGTGGTCGACCGCTTCGGCCGGATGCACGACGTGCCCAACGTCGTCGTGGCCGACTCGTCCGTCTTCGTGACGTCGGCCGGCTACGGCCCGACGCTCACCCTCGTCACCCTCGCCCTCCGCGCCGCCCGCGCCCTCGCCGCCGGCTGAGTTCTGCAACTGACGTTCGCGTCAGGTCGCAGGTAGCCTCCGCTCGTGGCGGACACGCTCAATCCTTCGATACGACGCGCCGTCCGTTACGGCTGGCTGCCCCTCGTCGCGCTCGCGGCCACCACCGCGCTCGAGAGTGGCGAGCGCCAGTCGCTGTCGCAGGCGGTCGACGGGATTCAGCACCAGTTCCACGTGTCGGACGCGGCCGTGGGCTGGCTCCCGTTCGCGATGGCCATCGTCGCCATCCCCGGGTCGATTCCCATCGGCATCCTCACCGACCGCGTCCGGCGCACGTGGCTCCTCGCCGCCGCCATCGCGCTGTGGACCGTCTGCATGGGACTCAACGCCATCGCCACCAGCTACGCGCTGTTGTTCGTCTTCCGCATGGGCGTGGGCGCGGTCGAGGCCAACGGGCCCGCCACCGTCTCGCTCATCTCCGACTACTACCCGGCCAAGGACCGGGCCCGCTACATGGGCCTCTACCAGTCGGGCGCGCTGGTCGGCGCGCTCATCGGGCTCATCGGCGGCGGCGTGGCCGTCGCCCACGGGGGCTGGCGCTGGGCCTTCCTCATGTGGATGCCGATCGGGCTGGTGGTCACCCTGCTCATGGCCCGACAACCCGAGCCCCGCCGGGGCGATCAGGACGCGGACTTTCACGACGACCTCGCCGCGACCGTGGCCATGCCCGGTGGCGGTGACCTCGTCGAGCAGCTCAGCGGGATGTCCGCGCTCCTCCCCGAGCCCGAGCGCGTCGGCACGCTCGACTACACGAGCGCCACGCCGCGCGAGGTCGGCCGCGAGCTCCTCCGCATCCGCAGCATGTGGTTCGGCGTGCTGGCGCTCACCATCTCGCAGATGCTCCTCAACGGCCTCGCCTTCTGGGGAGTGCCCTACTTCAAGCGCGTGCACCACCTCGGCGCGGCCAAGGCGGGCGCGGTCACCGGCCTGCTCGGCCTCGGCTCCGTGTTCGGCATCCTCGGTGGCGGGTATCTCGCCGACCGCTACCTCGCGCGCGGCATCGTGTGCGCGCGTGTCTACGTGGTCGCCATCGGCTCGATCCTCGCGACCGTCGTCCTCATGCCCGCCTTCGCAAGCACGAACCTCGCCGTGACCGCGCCGCTGCTCTTCGTCGGCGGGGCGTTCCTGACGCTCCCGGTGGCGCCCGCGGAGGCCCTCGTGTCCGACGTGGTGGTGGCCGAGTTGCGGGGCCGCGCCGCCACGGTGCGATCCATCGTGCGGACGTTGTCCTATGTCGGCGCGCCCGTGATCGGGCTGCTCGCCGATGCCATCGGCCTGCGGATGGCCCTCGTCGCCATGACGCCGATCTACGCGGTCGGTGGCGTGATCATGCTCGGCGCCGTCCGCAGCTACCCGCGTGACGTCGCCTTCGTCGTCGCCGAGTCGCGCCGGAGACGCGAATGAGGATGTCGCCGACCGCTCTCCCGGAGCGCTCCACGCTGCGACGGCTTCTGAGGCTGCTCAGGCCCCACCGGCGGACGGTGATCGCGGCCATCGTGTCGGTCATCGTCTCGATGGTCGCGACGCTGGCGCTCCCGGCCCTCATCGGTCGCATCATCGACGAGGGGATCCGCCATCACCGCCGCGATCTGATCTGGCCGCTCTCCCTCACCGCGCTCGGGCTGGTCGCGGTCCGCGGCATCACCAACTTCTTCCGCCGCAATCTCTCGGGCGCGATGAGCGTCCGCATCGAGGCCGACCTGCGCGCCCGCCTGTTCGCCCACCTCCAGGGGCTGCCGGTCTCGTTTCACGACCGCTGGCAGAGCGGCCAGCTGCTCGCCCGCGCTACCAGCGATCTCAACGCCATCCGGATGTTCCTCGGGTTCGCGCTTGTGTTCCTCACCCTGCTGAGCTCGTACGCCATCGCCGTCGCGATCGCGCTGCTCGTGCTCGACCCCTGGCTCGCGCTGCTCGCCCTGTGTCTCACGATCCCGTTCTTCGTCACGGCCATGCGCTTCAACCGGCGGATGGAGGACGTGTGGGCGCGCTCGCGCGAGGCCGTGGGCGAGGTCACCACCGTGATCGAGGAGTCGGCCGGCGGCATCCGCATCCTGAAGGCCTTCGGCCGGGAGCAGCACTCCGTCCGCCGGCTGTCGGCCGCCGCAGCCGAGCTGCGCGACGTCAACCTCGAAGGTGTCGGCTACCGGGCACTGTACATTCCCGCCCTCTACCTGTTCCCGAACCTTCTCGTCGGAGTGGTGTTCGGCGTCGGGGGCTTCCGCGTCATCGGTGGCGCCCTCACCATCGGCGCTCTCGTTGCGTTCAACCAGTACCTCGGCTACGTGGTGTACCCGCTGCGGTATGTCGGGTGGATCCTCTCCCAGGCGCAACAGGCGGTGGCGGCCGGCGACCGCGTCTTCGAGATCCTCGACACGCAGCCGACGATCGCCGACCTTCCCGGGGCAACCGCGCTCGCGACGGTCGAAGGCGAGATCGCCTTCGACCACGTGAGCTTCACCTATCCCAGCTCGACGCTGCCCGCACTCCACGACGTCGACCTCACCATCGCGCCGGGCGAGACCGTCGCCCTCGTCGGTGCCAGCGGGTCCGGTAAGTCGACGCTGGCGTCGCTCGTGCCGCGGTTCTTCGACCCGGGCGAGGGCCGCGTGCTCGTCGACGGCCACGACGTCCGTCATGTCACCCTCTCGAGCCTGCGGAGCCAGATCGGCGTCGTGTTCGACGAGCCCGTGCTGTTCAGCGCGACCGTCCACGAGAACATCGCCTTCGGCTTCCCGGACGCGGCCGTCGAGGCCGTGACGCGGGCCGCCCGCGCCGCCGGCGCCCACGACTTCGTGCTGGCGTTGCCGCAGGGCTACGAGACCATGGTGGGCGAGCACGGGTTCTCGCTGTCGGGTGGCCAGCGCCAGCGGCTCGCGCTCGCCCGGGCCCTGCTGGCGGAGCCGCGGATCCTCGTGCTCGACGACCCACTCTCGAGCGTCGACGTCCGCACCGAGGCCGAGATCGAGGCCAACCTACGGGCGCTGCTCGCCGGCCACACCGCGCTGCTGATCGCCCACCGCGCCTCGACGGTCGCCATGGCCGACCGCGTCGTGCTCATCGAGGACGGCCGCGTCACCGCCACCGGTCGCCACGCCGACCTGCTGCTGACGAACCCCGCCTACCGCCGCGTGCTCGCGGCCGAGCTCGTGCTCGAGGAGCTCGCCGAGGTGGAGACGACGTGAGCCGATGAGTCCGAAGAGGAGCAAGCACCGCGGCGGCGGGCTCGGGTTCTTCATGGACCACTGGGACACGCCCATCGATGACGAGGACGAGGTCGAAGCGGTCCCCGACGCCGAGCTCGACAAGGCGCGCCGCAGCCTGATCCGGGGAATGCTGCGGCCTTACCGGCTGAAGATCGCGGGCGCGGCGGCCGCCGTCACGGTGTCGACCGCGGGCGTGCTCGCCATCCCGTACCTCGTCAAGCGGGGCATCGACAACGGCGTGATCCCGCGCGACCGGGGCGCGCTCACGGTCGTGCTGGTGCTGCTGGTCGTGGCCGCGCTGACCGACGCCGTCGGCCAGCGGGTCGCGCTCCGGCTCGTGGGCCAGCTGGCGGAGGGCACGCAGTACGACCTGCGCACGAAGCTCTGGGCCCACCTCCAGCACCTCTCGATCGACTTTTTCGAGCGCCAGAAGACGGGCCGGATCATCTCCCGGGCCACGAGCGACATCGAGGCCGTCTACGAGCTGTTCTCGCAGGCGGCCCTGACCCTTGTCTCGAGCGTCCTTCTCATGCTCGGCATCGCCGGCTGGCTCGTGTACCTCGACCCCACACTCGCCGGCGTCGTCGCCCTCGCCACGCTGCCGCCGCTCGCCCTGGGCACGTGGATCTTCAAGGTGCGGTCGGAGCGGGCCTACCGCGCCGTCCGGGAGAAGATCGCGCTCGTCCTGATCCACCTCGCCGAGAGCCTCACCGGCATCCGCGTGGTACAGGCGTTCACCCGGGAGCCGGTGAACCAGGCGAACTTCGAGGAGATCAACCGCCAGCACCTCGACGCCAACAACCAGAGCGTGCGCCTGATGAGCGCCTACGGGCCCGGCATCGAGGTGCTCGGTCAGATCGCGGTCGTGCTCGTGCTCCTCGTCGGCGGGTTCCGCGCCCTCGACGGCCGCATCACCATTGGCGTGCTGACCGCGTTCATCCTCTACCTGCGCCAGTTCTTCGACCCGCTCCAGGAGCTGTCACAGTTCTTCAACTCCGTGCAGGCCGCCAACGCCGGGCTCGAGAAGCTCGCCGGCGTGATGCGCGAGACCTCGACCGTGCCCGACATCCCCGGCGCGCCCGACCTCGTGCCCGCGGGCGGCGAGGTGCGGCTCGAGCGGGTGACCTTCGCCTACCGGCACGAGCCGGTGCTCCACGCGATCGACCTCACGATCGCGCCCGGCGAGACGCTGGCCCTGGTCGGCGCCACCGGCGCGGGCAAGTCGACGATCGCCAAGCTCGTGGCCCGCTTCTACGACCCCACTGAGGGCCGCGTGCTGATCGACGGCCACGACCTGCGCGAGGTCAACGTCGACTCGCTCCGCCGCGTCGGCACGACAACATCGCCCTCGGCCGGCCCGACGTGAGCCGCGAGCAGGTGCAGGCGGCGGCCTGGGCGGTCGGCGCCCACCCGTTCATCGCGACCCTCCCCGACGGCTACGACACCGACGTCGACAAGCGCGGCGCGCGGCTGTCAGGCGGGCAGCGTCAGCTGATCTCGTTCGCGCGCGCCTGGCTGGTCGACCCGCGCGTGCTGATCCTCGACGAGGCCACGTCGGCCCTCGACCTCCCGAGCGAGCGGCTCATCCAGCGGGCGCTCACCGGCCTGCTCGCCGACCGCACCGCGATCGTGATCGCGCATCGCTTCTCGTCGATCGAGGTCGCCGACCGCGTCGCCGTCGTCGACGACGGCCGCCTCGTCGAGCTCGGCACCCGTGACGAACTGCTCGGCCGGGAGAGCCGCTTCGCCGAGATGCACCGCCGCTGGCTGGAGTCGGTCTCCTAGGGGGCTGCTGAGCAAATGGAGTGCGCAGATCGCCGAGCCATTCGACGCCGATCGCAAGGCCGCAGGACGACGCCATAGCCTGAGCCCTACGGCTAGGACGAGAACGGCGTCGAGGGCCGGCGAGATGCGTGCTCGGCTTTGCTCAGCAGTCTCCTAGTCGCAGTGGTGCGCGTCGGCGGCGCCGACGAGGGGCTCGGCGCTGGCGCGGGCCTCGTCGAACAGCTCGGGGTGGGCGTGGCAGAGGTCGGCGAGGGCGCGCGCGGCGCGGCCGTCGTTGCCCTCGAAGTGGAAGCCGGTCAGCAGCGAGACGGCGTCCTCCACGGGCCAGTGGCGCTCGTGCAGCATGTCGTCGAGGAAGCTCGAGACCCGCACGATCGCGGCCGGGAGCCCGACGAGCAGCGGCGGCGCGGCCTGGATCTCCTCGACCAGTCCCGCGACACGCTCGAGGACGCCCGTCTCCCGCAGGATCTCCCCGCCGACTCGCGCCAGCGTTTCGCCGTCGGCCGGCACCTGTCGCATGTCCGCCTCGTGCAGGGACAGATAGCCGATGTGGTGCAGCCGGGCCGCGGCCGCCACCTGCTCGACGGTATGGCCTCCGACCCCGAGCGAGTGCGCCAGCGCGGTCGCGTATGTCGCCGTGCGCTCGCCGTGCCCGAGCGGCGTGAGCCCGGCCACCTCGGGCAGCATGCTGAGGGCCTGGATCGTCTGCTGGTACGTGCGCTGGGCGAGGCCGTAGCGACGCATCGAGAACCAGGTGACGAACAGCGGCAGGGCGGCGATGAGCCCGAGGCCGAGCCCCGAGCTCTGGTAGGCGACGACGAACAGCGCGATCACGCAGCCGAGCACGGCGACGATCGCGACGAGCTCGCGCGGCCGCAGCCGCTGGCGAGGAACGACGCTCGCGTTGCTCACTGCACTCACTGGGCGTCTGCGAGAATGATGTCGCCGAGGCTCGCGGAGCCCACACCTCGTACTGGCGGCTCGACCTCGAACCGCACCTTCGTCTCCTCGTGACCCTGCCCATGGACCTCGCCCCGCCGCTCGAGCGCGCTGACCAGCGCCTCCACGCACCGAGGATCGAACTGCGTGCCGGACTTTGCCCGCAGCTCGGCGAAGGCGACTTCCTGCGGGAGCGCCTTCCGATAGGAGCGGGTCGAGGTCATCGCGTCGTAGGCGTCCGCGACCGCGACCACGAACGCGTCCCGCGAGACCTCGCCCGTGCCGCCGTACCCTCCGCCGTCGTAGCGGCTGTGGTGGCCCGCCGCCGCAGCCGTCATCGGCCGGAGGAAGTCCACCTGCCCCATGATGTCGACGCACACGTGGCAGTGGCGCTGCACCGTTTGGAACTCCTCCTCGGTGAGCTTGCCCGGCTTGTTGAGGAGGTGCTTCGGCACGGCCAGCTTGCCGATGTCGTGCATGAGCGCGGCACGTCGCAGCCGCTCCACCTGGCGATACGAGTACCCGAGCTCCTCGGCGATGTAGGCGCTGTACTGGGTGACGCGCTGCGTGTGCTCGGCGGTATAGGGGTCCTTGGCCGCGATGGCCCGTAGGAACACGGCGATCGTCGCGTCCTCCGCATGGCGGAGCTCGAGGAACGACGAGAACGTCCAGCGGGCGATGGCCAGCGGCACGACGAGCAGGAGCAGGGCGAGCGGGCCCGACGACGCGTAGAGCTGCCCGGCCACGAGGCCGAGGAGACCGAAGACGAGGTAGTTCGGCGCGTCGGGCCACATGTCGGCCCACACCTCGGCGGCCCGGCGACCGTTCTTCCGCACGATGAACACCAGTACGAGACCCGCGTTCATGACGAAGAACGAGAGCGCCGCCAGAGCGACAGGGATGATCACGACGACCGTGCCGCGGAGGTGGACAGCCTGGTACACGGAGGCAGCGGCCACGGCGGCGATCGAGTACTGGAAGCAGTTGAAGGCGACGATGCGGAACTTACGCTGGACGATGCTACGAAGGGCGATGCCACCGCCGAGGCCGGTGATGGCCGCACCGAGCGCGACGCCATGGTGACCGTAGGCGGCGATGGACGCCATGACGACCATGAACGCAGGGCTGACGCCGACGGTGGAGGGAGCGAGGACTGCGGCGTTCTCCGCGGCCACCAAGAGGAGCGAGAAGAGCACCACGGCGCCGAGGCTCGGCCAGTCGTGAGCCTGAGCAGCACCGACCAGCAAGAAGGCGAGCGCGATCAAGGCAGCCGCGCCGCAGGCGACCTCGAACCAAACACTTCGCCGTGCCGAAACGGTCCCGTCGACGGGATCGCTCACGTCCCTCCTCGCTCCGCTACGCCAAATGACAATCGAGAGGTGGGGAGCCAGCGGCGGTCTCCACACCCTGCCGGGTATGAAGGAACCATGTGCTCAGTTGGCCGAAAAACCGGCGCCTCCTGCGAGGACGACAGCGGCAAGACCAGAAACGAGAGCTGCGAAGCGGACGAAGACCTTCTTCATGGTGTCGAGCACCCCCTTTCGCGATTGGTGTCCGTCCCGCTTCCGCTAACAACACGGGATGGCGTCCGCTCCGCTCAGGGTGAAGGCAGGTCCGCAGAAGGCCGCTACCGGCTCTCCACTTCTCGATTGTCAAGGCACGAACTGCAAATGCTGACGATAAGGACGAAGGGGCGAGCGGTCGATGCCCCGTCCGCGTCATTTCCACGTGCTCGAAGGGGCTAGTCCCATGCCTGCGAGCAGGGAAAATGCCCGCGCAAAAGAAGACGCTGACTCGTTTGTCGCGATCCCGAGTGAGGAAACCCTTGCGGGCGGTGACGGCATCGTTACCCTGAGCCCGTGACCACCGACGCGCGTGAGATCGAGCGCGCGCTGTGCCGAATTCCCGAGGTGACCGCGGCGCGCGTGGTCGTCGACGCGGCCGGCGCCCCGATCGAGGTCCACATCCTCGCCACGCCCTCGAAGGCGCCCAAGCAGGTGGTGCGCGACGTGCAGTCCGTCGCCATGGCCACCTTCG